>NZ_JALIFQ010000024.1:0-80631 GCF_022867815.1 Blautia sp. NSJ-175 | reverse complement strand
AAAGAACAGCAGGAAAAACTATAAACACAGTTTTTCCTGCCGCGAATGGTTATCCACAAAATAAAAAAATAAATTTCGTCATTTTTTACAATGACTTATGCATACCTCTGAACAGTAACGATATATGCTCCTCAATTATAATTTTTTGAAAATAAAACTTGAAATATGGGTAAAAATACGCTATTTTTATTATAAATACCAACTTATGAAGTGACTGGTAGTAAGTGTTTTATTATATTGATGTGGTGGTGAAAATGAATATAATTAGGCGAAAGAGAAAGGAATTGGGGATTTCTCAAAAAGAATTAAGCGAAAAGTTAGGTACGAGTCAACAGACAATCAGCAGGATTGAAAAGGCAGATATTGAAAATATTCCCTGTAGCTTATTGGTGAAACTGGCAAATATATTTGACATACCAATAGATGTTTTGGTATATGGAGATAATAGTGATTTGTGTAAAAGTCAAATTGAAGAATTATGGGATGTTTTTCAAAAGTTAGATGAGATAAATAAAGCTACGTTATTGTTGATGGGAAGAAGGCTAAATGAAGCACAGATGGAAAATATGCTGAAGAAGCAGATAGGTGATATGAGTGATAAAAATAGCGATATGTGATGATGAAAAATATTTTGTAGATACAGTTGAAAAAATGCTAAAAATTTATGCAGAGAAAAATGGTAAGGACTTTTGTATAAAAAAATATACAAAGCCGTTGCAGTTAATGGAATCTTTAAAAGAAGAATTCCAAATTTTCTTTTTGGATATAGAGATGCCTGCGATGGATGGCATGGAGTTGGTGGATATTATCCGCAGACATGATGAAAAATCAATTATTCTTTATGTATCATCTCATAATGAATTTTTAGGGGTTGGATATAAGTATGATGTCCAAAATTTTATTACAAAACCAATTACACAAGTACAGATTAATTGTGAAATGAATAGAGCATTAAGAAAACTAGAGTCATATGAGCAAAAATACATAGCAGTAAAGAATGAGAAAGGATACTTTAAACTATTTCTTTCCGATATAGAATACATTGAAACCGTGAAACGAAAGGTTTTATTTCATCTACGAAATGGAAATCAGGAAGATGGATATTTTAAAATGAGAGATTTAGAAGAACGCTTGGAAAAATACTATTTTGTACGTTGTCATAATGGTATTATTGTAAATGTCGATTGTATTGAATCATTACATGATCTTACCACTACACTTTATTCCGGAGCTAAAATTTATATTACACGGTCTAGAAAACAAAACCTAATGAAAAAAATGGCAGAACGGGGAGGAAGTGTATAGTGTGTATGCACAGAGTATTATAAAGAATCTTTTTTCAATAATTAATATTTTTCTGATTACATATTTGTTGATTGATAGAAAAAACAATCAAGAGTATCGAAAGAAAAATTGGTATTCCTATGTTTTGTGCATTGGAAGTATTTTTCTGGTGCGGGTAATGGAGAATGGGGTATCCATACATATCGTTTATAATTATATTACGATTGTGATTATTGTCATGTTTATAGGACATTTTTTATTTCAACGGAATATGAAATATTGTATTTTGATAGGCAGTATTTTCTTATCTATTTCGTTATTAGGGCAATTACTAAGCAGTATTTTCCTATATCCATATAGTGGAAATAGAGTATTAGCTGAATTACCAGGAATATACCAAGTGGTGATGATGGTAATTGCAGAAAGTGTTATTATTGCCGGATGTTTGACATTAAAGAAAATTATAGAAAGAATTCCACCGCATTTATCAAGCATTAATGTGATGACAATTTTCATCCCGTTATTGCTTAATATTATAGTTATGGCAGTATGTACCGATAACCTATATAATGATAAAAAGGTAATTATTGGAAACATATGGTCAGTTATTACAATATCAATAGTTCCTATTGTTATGTTTTTAGGAACTGTCTGTAACATAGTGATTTTGGAGAACTACTTAAATGTAAAAAAAATCGAAAATGAAAAAAAGCTTCAAATAAGTGAGATGAGCTTGCAGTATGATTATTATATGAAACAATCGAAAGATATGGAAAATATCCGCAGGCTTTCCCATGATATAAAAAATCATTTGGAGGCATTGAAAGAAAATATAGAGCCAGAACAAAAAATAGAGTATATTAATGGTATTGAACGTAAATTAAATAAGTATCAAAGTTACTATAAATCAGGGAATACTTTTATTGATAATTTGCTTCATACGAAACGATTGGAGGCTATCGAAAAGGGAATTGAATTTAAGGTGTTTGCCGATTTTACAGAGTTTCGACAGATAAGAAATGAGGATTTATGTGTCATAATTTCGAATACAATAGATAACGCATTAAGAGAATGCCGGTTAATGAAAGAAGAAAATCCTATGGTAGAGTGTTTAGTACAGTTAAAGGCTAAAAAAGTAAAGGGGTTCTTGTCAATTTTATGTGAAAATAGCCTAAGAGATTCACAAGTACGTTATCTGCGAGAAAATGCAACACTGGAAACATCAAAGGAAGATAAGAAAAATCATGGGTTTGGTGTCAAAAATATTAAAAGTGTGGTGAAAGATTATGGAGGAGAAGTATCATTTAGTGTTTTAGATGATATGTTTTCTGTTTCTGTGATTATTCCGATAGAAATATAGTGTGACAAGATGGTGCTTATGGAAAATAAGTGCCATTTTTATTGGTCCAGGCAGGGCATAAAAAATGCAAACTAAACAAATTATATGTTTTTTCTTGAAGCAGGATGTAAAATAAAGAAAAAAGAAGAGGAGGCATGGGTATGCGAAAAAAAATGAAACTATTTATTGCCATGGTATCAGTGGGGGCTTTATTGGGAACGATGCCAGTTATGGCAGCGGAACAACCAGAACTTCCAACGAAAGTGCAGGATATTGCGAATGGTTCTGATGAACTTTACGGGGAAGGAGTTCCGATTGAGCATGGCACAAATCCAGATGAAAGATTTTCGTCTGGTGGGGTAGATCATACACATCAGTATATTGTTGCAAACGCACTTAAAATTCTGAGCAATGATAAAGGAAATAGTGCATTCAATGGTGAGCTGAACTCATCTATTCTTATGGAGGCAACCGACTGGCCGGATAAACTTGGAAATGAAACAGATGCAGGAACTTTTGCAGGACACTTTTATGATCCTGATACTGGAAAAAACTGGCTTGGTCAAAAATCTCCGACAGCTAGGACAAGAGCAGAGTCATATTTTCAGGCAGCAGTAAATGCGTATCGTGCAGGAGATGTACAATTGGCTATGTCAAACTTAGGAAAAGGCACCCATTATGTATCAGACTTAAATGAACCGCATCATGCATCGAACTTGACAGCAGTAAACAGCAATCATTCCGCTTTTGAAAAATATGTTGATAAAAACCGTAAATCTTACACAATAGCAGGAAATTCGTTTGGCTCATCCGTATATACAACCGCATTAAATACATCAACAGGAGATTTGATGTATTCCGCAGCAAAACATGCGAAAGGGCTTGCGGCGGATGCTCAAAAGGAAAGTTCCTATGATAGTGCAGGCAGACAATCTGTGCAGCATGCTATACAGACGGTAACTCAATATATGTATAAATTTGGAAAAGAAGTTGGAATCTATTAATAAGAGTTTTTCAGGTCTTGGTATTAAGAATATCGAGGCCTGTTTTTTATGCCATTTAGACACTAAAATACGCAAAATAATCAAAATATATGGCGAGATAGGAGAATTTGATTAAAATTGTTTTTAGTATATTCAAGAAAGGAGTAGACAGATATGTATAATTTCACATTATATATGACAACAGATTGTAATTTTAAATGTCAGTATTGTTATGAAGACTACCATAACCATTATCAGTTGAATGAAAAAACACTTGTGGACTCTTTGGAGTTTATGATGAATTATGGGGATAGAGGGAAAGTCTTGATTGATTTTTTGGGCGGTGAGCCTTTGCTGAAGAAAGATTTAATTTACAAGGCAGTAGCCTATATCAAAGATAATTATCCGGAAAGGGAAGTAAAGTATTATATTACTACCAACTGTTCCATGATGGATGATCGGTTCATTGCATTTATGAAAGAAAATCATTTTACAGTACGCCTTAGTTTTGATGGGAATAAGGAAACCCATGATTTGAACAGAGTTGCGAAAGATGGAGTTTCTTGCTATGAAAAAATTTTTGAGAATATCATGAAGGTAAAGGATAGTGGATTGAATTTTTCTGTAAGAATGACGGTCACAGAAAATACCATTCCGTATATGTTCGAAAATATCTGTTACCTGCATGAGCATGGATTGGATAACATCTGTATGATTATGGATGTATATTTAAAAATATGTGATGAGCTGAAGGCAGAATTTGAAAAGCAGGTGGGACAAATTTTGCGGTACTATTTGGCTGAGGCAGCAGCGGGCAGAGTTTTTACTATAGATCAATTTGATGGAAAAATGTTTAATATGTTGTGTGATTTTGGGAACTGCTTTGGCATGTGCGATGCCGGAATTGGAAATTTCAAGATCTTTCCGAATGGTCAGATATATCCATGTGGATTTCTTACAAGTAATGAAAAATATTGTATAGGTAATATCAAGGAAGGCGTTGATATAAGAAAGGCAAAATTAATAGCAATGTCGAACTTTGATAAAACCGATCCGAAGTGCAAGGGATGCACAATCCGAGATTTTTGTCATGGTATGAAATGCGGATATATGAATTTTATCAATACAGGGAAGATTAATGTACCATCGGATGCAGAGTGTATTTTTGAACATATCTTTTATAAGGCAATGGTGCAGATTCTTGAATATTATTTACAGCAGCCGATTGAAATAGTTAGAGAAAAATTAGGAGTGTATATAGACTATATCCAGGAGGAAGATTTAAAATTCAGTGAGTTCGGAGAGAAGATTGCCAAGAGGTTAAGCGATGAAAAGTAAAGAAAGCCGTCCATATCTTGGATTTTTAAAAGAGTATGCTTTTAAGAAAAAGTTACTACCTTCCTATATTTTAACAATAGCAACGATTGTGTTAACGGCGGGAGTTTCTTTGGTGCGTCCGGAGCTGCAGGGAAAAGTGATAGATGATTTGGGGAATCCACATAGTACCAGTTTATCTGCGTTTATGCTCCTTCTGGTGGTGTTCCTGGGCATGTTACTGCTGAACTACCTTATGAATTATGTACAGCGTTATATCGTGGCTGTTATTTCGGAAGAGATAGCAGCAGATATGCGACAAAAGGTAGAAGATAAATTATCAACAGTAAGCGTGAATTTTTTTGAGAAGATAAAGCTAAGTGACATTTTGCTGAAAGTAGATAAAGATGTTTCAGCAGTGAAACAATGTGGAATCACAAGTATTATCACATTGGTTTCCAATATTGTTATCCTGGTGGTTGTTCCTCCATATATGTTTTCTATCCATAAGGGGATTGCCGTATCCAATATTATCTTACTTGTCAGTGTTCCTTTTATTAGTAGAATCCTGGGGAAATTGATACAGGAAACCAGTGGTCAAGTTTTGGAAGGATATAACAGCATAACCAATGTTCTGACAAACACCTATGATAATTGGTTTATTACAAGACTCTTTCAATGTGGGCAATATGTGCATGATATGTACTTTGAGAAAAATCAGAAATACAAAAAAGAGACGAATCGCCAGAATTTGTTGTACATATTGAATACATCTACGATACTCGTGATTCAGTTTATAGGAACAGTCATAATTTGGGTAGTCGGTGCACAAGAAGTATTTAAAGGAAATATGACCATAGGTACCATTATGGCCTTGATGAATTACCAGACAATTATTATGAATCCTATTATTGGAATCGCACAGTTTGCTAACGAGTATCATACAGCCGTAGTTTCCTTAAAGGATATCAATGGTTTGCTTCAGTATCCGGATCAGAAACAAGGAGATGGAGAGAAAGTAACAACAGTTAACAACATTTCCTTAGAAGAGATGAGCTTTTCTTATACAGAGTCGAATAAGAAGGTATTTGACCGGCTCAATTTGAAGTTCGAAAAAGGCACTCTTTACGGAGTTCATGGAAAAAGTGGACAAGGCAAAAGCACTCTGTTCAAAATTATAACAGGTGTGTATCAACCGACAGAAGGAAAAGTAGTTGTGAATAACACAGATTTGCAGGAATTAGATATTAACAGCTATTGGGAAAATACAGGATATGTTATGCAGCGTACACAGTTCTTCAATGATACGGTAAGACGGAATATGGGATTACTACATATTGTTTCGGAAGAAGAAATGGATACAGTGGCAAAGTGCTTGGATTTGTATGATGAAATCCATACTTTAGAAATGGTATGGGATACCGAGATAAAGATAGATCCATGCAATTTCTCAGAAGGACAAATGCGGCGTTTAGATATTATGAGGAATATTTTGAAAAATTCACAAATTCTGATTTTTGATGAAGCGACAGCAAATATTGATGAAAAACGAAGAGGGCGTTTTTATCAATTATTGCATGCGTTATCAAGGGAGAAAATTATTATTTTTTCTACGCACAATCTGGAAGAATTGCGAGAAGCAGATATTATTGTGGATTTGGAGAAGCTACATATAAGGCAGGTGAGTGAAAAGTGAGGATAGGTGTGTTGGATTCCAATGGATCTTTTGATAATCCTTTTTTTCAGGATAAGAAAATTGTAAAAATAGACTGCAAGTGGAAAGGTCAGGAATACAGTAAAGATGCCTTTGGATTTACCCATGCGGAATATGTCTGTTCTTTTATTTTAAAGGAAAACCCAGAAGCTGAAATTGTTCTGGTACCCATTGTGAGGAAGAACAAAAAGAGTACGGTTCTGGATATGATAGAAGGTATTGAATTACTGATAGAGGAACAGGTAGACATAATTAATATGAGTATGGGAGATGAGTACAAATATCACAAAGAAATAGAGGAGGTATGTAGAGCAGCTACAGAAAAGGGGATTTTGATTGTGGCAGCATACTCTAATCAGCAAGTAGAAGCAACCTATCCGGCTTCCTTCCCTTTTGTAATGGGAATAAGATGCCTGGACATAGAGAATCCTTTACAGGTTTTCCAATATGATGGGATAGGAAAGGATGTGATTTTTTCCTCTAAATTTTTTTCTCTTTATCATTTAGGCATTCCTAAGTTTTATCAGGGCAATAGCTTTGGGTGTGCTGTAATAACAGGGTATTTAAGCAATTATGAGGATGAACATGAACAGGCAATTTTACAGTTTACTCTCAACACTTTGAATCACTATTATCCATATCAAACATTGAAGCAGAAACAGTGTTATTTTCTAACGAACCGTATAGAAGAACCTTTAGAGCAGCATTTCATACGGGAAGTAACGAGAACAGAGAGATGTGATACTTTTGAAAGTGGAATGGAAAAATTGAGAAATATAAAAACAGCAGAACAGTATCCGGTGCTATTTATTGATCACAACAATTATCAGGAAATATGTGAGTATAAAGAGAGAATCAGGGTATATGCCATGGAAAATCCGAAGACAGAAATTATTTTGCGATATCCCTTATTTAATATGGTGGAAAGATTGGATTTCCAGAAGAAAACAAATAGAAATTTGAACCAATTTACAGTTTAGGAGGCAGGAAAATGTATACATTGTCATTAGAGATCATAAATAAGTGCAATTTGAATTGTACTTACTGCTATCTGGGCGAGAAGAAAAATACATACATGAGTTTAGAAACGGCTCAAAAGGCAATCGATATTGCTGTGCATGAAGCAAATAAACAGCATGATCGGACACTTATGGTTTACTTTATTGGAGGGGAACCCCTTATGGCATTTAATCTGATGAAAGATGTGGTAGATTATGCGAAGAAAAAATGCCAGGAAACAAACTTAATATGCAAGTTCAGTACTACGATAAATGGAACGTTAGTTACAGATGAAGTAATTGATTTTTTTGTGGAAAATACATTTGAGGTGAAGGTGAGTTTAGATGGTCCTGAGTATGTTCAGAATTTGAACAGGAGAGATTATGCAGGAACCGGAAGCTTTGAAAAAATTATGAAGAACCTTCCGTTATTGAGAAAATATGAGCAGGAAACAGGAAATCAGATTTCGGTAGCCAGTGTTGTGACAAGTAATAACTATCAATATTATGCAGAAAGTTTCCAGTTTTTGCTTGATTTAGGAATTAAAAAATTAGAGTCGGGAATTGATTATTATTGCTCCTGGAGTGATGAGCAGATACAGGGATTACGAGAACAGATAGAGAAGGTATTTGGTTTATATAAAGCACATATACAAAAAAATCAAGAAGTAATCTTTTGGAATCTTTGGGAACAATATCTGAAATCTTTCCTGATTCCATGTCCATTTTACGCATGTAAGGCAGGTTTGACAACTTGCTATGTAACAACGGATGGTGGGATTTATACTTGTGCGGAACTTCCAGAATTTAAAATCGGTTCTGTAGAAGCCGGGTTGGATGTTCCGAGGATTCGAGAGATTATTTACCTAGAGGATCAAGAGGATACAATGTGTAAAAAATGTCAATACATTAGACATTGTAAAACAAGAGGCTGTCAGGTGGCAAATTATGAAATTCACCAAAATGTATATCAACCTATAAAAGTGAATTGTGAAGTGACGAAGTGGATGTACCATCTGATTCAAACAAACTTAACTGAAAAACAGCTTGAAAAGCTGAAACAAGAATATGAAAGGAGATATTTACGTCATGGAAAGTAAGATGAATGAGTTTATTAAGATAACTGAGGGAGAAAAAGTGGCTTTAATTGATCCGGTAGGAAAAGTCTGCCTGGGGGTAAGTAAAAGATTTGCAGACAATTTAGATAAACCAGAGTTTCAGGAAAAGTTATTCCCTGTATGGGAGCAGCAAACTGAATTTGTAAAAGAAATAGAGAAGAATCATGAGAAAATCAATACGGTATATTTGATGGTAACCAGGAAATGTAATATGAATTGTGATTTTTGTGCGATCAGTGCAAACGACAAGCTTCGTCCAGAAAAAGAATTTAAGCTGGAGGATATACAGAATAAGGTGATTCCGTTCTTTCAGAAAAATAAACCACATAAAATGATTCTTACAGGTGGAGAGCCACTGATTAAAGATCAAATTGTGGAAATTGCAAAAGCATTAAGAAATGGTTTGACTTGCCCAATTACACTACAGAGCAATGGTCTTGCGATTACCGAGGAATTAACAGAACAACTCAAAGGATATATAGATGAAATTGATTTCAGTACCATGCACATGTTCGGAACACCTGAAAAGGAGCAGCAGCTAATTAAGCATATAGAGATGTGTCAGCAAGCCGGAATAAAGGTAGTCCTTACTTTCATTTATGAGAAAACCAATGAGATGGATTTGTATCGATTGATTGATATAGCTGCGAAATATGACATAGATGTTCTTTTTAATATAGTTTCATCCGTGGGTAGGGCGAAAGAAAACTCTGAAATTTTAACAGATATGGAGCATCTTGATATGAACCTGAAGATAGTAAAATATATATTGAACCAGGGATACGAGGATAAAAAAATTGGGGGAGCTTTTTATCAAAGAGTTCAGGTAAGAAATTCTTGTGGGGGCTATGGAAAAGTTATGGCAATTTTCCCGGAAGGCGATATTTACATGTGCCAGTGTATGGAGCAGAACCAGGTTCGAATGGGAAATATACTGTCCGATGAGCCACAGAAAATTTTACAGGAATTAGAAAATTTATTGAAAAAAGATGAAATTAAGAGGTTGTTCTGTGCTGAATATAAAGAAATATGTAAAGAATGTGATTATCGCTATATATGCGGTGGGCATTGTCTAGCATCAGAAGAACCTTATGATTATCGGTGTATTTTCTTAAAAGCAGTATTAAATTATGTGCTGTTTTACTATGATTCTAAAGCAAATAGAAGGAAAAATTTAGAAATTTATATTGAGTATATGGAGGAGGTAAAGAGAAGATGGGAGGAAGAACCCAACTAGGAAGAAAAAAGAGCAATTTAGACAAGAAATATAGATAAAAGGTATGTGAAAGCGTATAAATATAGGCATAAGGAGGTGAGTTCTATGGAAGAATTCAATACAGAAAGAAAATCCTCAGAACTTAACAAAGAGGAAGTAAATGTTTATACGGATGACTGCGGTGTGACAAGGTATAATTGTGTAACAGATTGTTTTTGGGTATTAGCTTTAGTTACAGCAGCGGAGTAAATTCGGAAAGGAGACAGTAGACTATGAACGAATTAAAAGAAAAAGAAGCTCAGGAATTATCAAAAGAAGAAATCAATGTTTATGCAGCAGGCTGTGGAGAAATTCAGAATCATTGTAAAAATGACTGCTTTGGTGGCGGATCTTTTCTGAATCCGGATTATTAAAGAGGAGGATCAGTGTCATGGAAGAAAAGAGAATAGAAGTAACTGAAAACGAAGAGTTATTAAAGGAAGAAGTTGATATTTATGAATTGCCAGACTGCGATATCGTTCGTAAGAAATGTGAAAATGATTGCATCGGTGGCGGAGCGTTTTTAAATACAACTAAGTAATACATACAAAAACATGGAAGGCTATTCGAGAAAATAAAATCGAGTAGCCTTTCATTGATATATAGATACGAATTAAAGAATGAATTGAAAGGAGAAATAAATTATGAAAGTATTGGAAGCAAGAAATATAAAAAAATATTATGGAAAGGAGCCTAATATAACAAAGGCATTAGATGGAGTAGATTTTAGTGTTGAAAAGGGAGAATTTGTAGCTATTGTTGGTACATCCGGAAGTGGTAAATCTACCTTATTGAATATGTTGGGAGGATTGGATATACCTACCTCTGGGGAAATTAAAATCCAAGGAAAAAAATTGTCAGACTTAAATGATGAGCAGCTTACAATCTTTCGAAGAAGGAATATAGGCTTTATTTTTCAAAACTATAACTTACTCCCCATGTTAAATGTTTATGAGAATATAGTTTTGCCAATTGAATTAGATGGGCAGGAAGTTGATCAGGTATTTTTGAACGAAATTATTAATATGCTCGGTTTAAAGGAGAAACTGAAAAGTATGCCGAATATGTTATCTGGTGGACAACAGCAGCGTGTTGCCATTGCAAGAGCCTTGATTACGAAGCCGGCAATTATACTTGCAGATGAACCTACAGGAAATCTTGACAGCAAGACGAGCCAGGATGTACTGGAATTGATTCAAAGCACGAGTAGAAAATTTGAGCAAAGTGTTGTGATGATTACTCATAACGAGCACATTGCAGATTTAGCAGAACGAATAGTGAGGATTGAAGACGGAAAATTTTTGAAAATTGGAGTTGGTGAAGATGAGAAAACAAGGGGATAAAAAAGCAATAAAAAATATTGTACAGAGGAATCTTCGGTCTGAAAAGCGAAGAAATATTATGTTAGTGATTTCTATAGCTCTAGCATCATTTTTGATATGCTTTTCAGGACTAATTGCGACTTCACTGCTGGAAGTACAAAAAAAACAGATTCAGGATACATACGAAGCAGTATACATGAATGTTTCAGAAGAAAAACTGTTAAAGCTAAGAGAAGAAACGGGATTTGAAAGAGTAGGACAATACTACATTGTTGGGGATATACCGTCTGATAAAACATATACTGCTGCTTTTTTTTACATGGATCAGCCAATGCTCTATATGATGAGAAACCAGATGAGTTTATTTAGTGGAGAACTTCCAGAGGAAGAAGCTCAAATTGTCGTATGTAAAAAATGGTTGGATAAATATGATAAAGATAAAAAGGTAGGAGATAAGATTACATTAAACACGGAACAGCTATCAGGAAAATACACGATTTCAGGGATTCTTGATATGGCAACTAGTGGAGAAACATTTCCATTTTTAATATCTTGGGAAAAACTGAAAAATTATGAAGACTATAATGAAGACTCCAGCATGGTTTATGTGCATGTGAAGGAAAAAAATGCTGAAGAAATAAAGAAATATTGCAGCGAAATTGGTGAAATAAATAATCTACCTGTAGCATTTAATAATCGATATTTTCGGTACGTTAATCAAATGATTTCTGCAGATCAATTAGGTATCTTAGGAATATTAATTGGACTCGTTTTGATAGGAAGCTATACTGTTATAAAAAGCATTTTCCAAATTTCTATAATTAATAAAATACAAAATTACGGACAACTTAGGACGATAGGAATGACACAAAAGCAGATAAAAAAGATTGTAAAAAAGGAAGGAAGGTATTTAGGTGTTAGAGGAATACTGATAGGTATTACATTAGCAGTTCTTTGTTCAGCGATAATACTAGCAAAAGGGATTAATATTAGGAATTATATCGTATGTGCAATGATAACCGCAGCTATCTGTAGCATTATTGTCAGCATCTCTATAAATAAACCAGTTAAAATAGCAATGAAGGCCTCACCGATGGAATCTGTGAGGATGACAGCAATTAGTAATATAAAAATATCAGCACAAGAAAAAAATAGAAAGCTTACGCCAATATCTTTGGGAATAATGAATTTTAAGAGAGAACCCAAAAAAGTATGGAGCATTGTTATATCATTAAGCCTCGGAGGAATTATTCTGTTAACGGTATCTTCAGCTTTACTTTTACAGTCTCCGGTAAAGATGACACAACACTATTTTGGTGATGCTGATTATAAAATATATATAAAGTCAGATAAAGAACCTACGGAACTATTATATTCCGGGAATCCCCTTAATGATAATTTGAAAGAAGAAATTGGTAGTATTCCAGGCATAAATGAGATGCAAACATTAAGAAAATCAGCAACCTTTACCTTCGAATATAAGGGATATGGAGGAAGAGGAATGTGTGATATGATTACCACGCAAAATAAGAAAGAAATTGAAGATTCATTAGTTGCAGGGCGAATGCCTGAAAATTCCCATGAAATATTAGTAAAGACTGGTTACGAAGATTTTGGGGAAGAAGTAAAGGTAGGAATGCAATTTGAGATATCCTTTGGGAAAGAGAAAATCCCAGTAACAGTATCAGGAATTTTCCAATCAACTAAATTTGCATCTGCACTAGGAAGTGGGCGTGGGGGATTTAATGCTGCGATGATGTGTATGACGGAAGATGCTTTTAAAGAATTATTGCCTGGAATAAAAAATTTTGATTTCACATGGGGAATAAACATTGATCCAAAGGAACAGAGCAGTGTTGATGAAAATCTTCGAAATACGATTTCAAAAAACGAAGATATTGCAATCGAAAGCTTTAGCGAAAGAGTGAAGGGATATGAGAAAGACAATACAATATATTTCGTTTTGCAGGTAATTTCAATCCTAATTTTTCTTTTTGGTGTGATAAATTTGATTAACACAACATTGTCAAATCAATTATTTAGAAGACGTGAATATAGTGTTTTACGGTCTATAGGATTGACAGAAAAGCAGCTTTATAAAGTTATTATCGGTGAAGGTATGTGCTATTCTATCTTAAGCATTTGTATGACTTTGCTAATTGGAACTCCTATTGCAATGTTAATTTGTCGTCAAATGAGTATAAGCTGTTATGGGAAAGTGGTAGAATATTCATTTCCGTTTTTTTATATGGGTATATACGTATTGGTGCTTCTGTTAATACAGGTTATATTATCTATTTATCAAATAAGAGAACAGAAGAAAAAATCAATTATTGATCAACTAAGAATGGAATAGTTATCCAAATAGAAAGAAAAAAATGTAATCTGTACATAAAATATGGAGATGAAATTTTAAAATAGTATACTGATGTTATCAAAAATATTAATAGGAAGGAGGAAAGTCGGATGAAAGAGCGAAGAGATGAACAAGAGGCAAGAGAACTCCTTATGGCAGAAGTAAGCATTTATACGGATGATTGTGGAGAGATTCAGTTTCATTGTTTAAATGATTGCTTGGGCGGAGGTGCTTGGCTCAATATTGAATACTAATAATAACTGAATAAATTTATACAGAAAGGAAAAAAGACATGGAAAGTGAGAGAATAGTAAAAAATAATGAAATAGAGATAGAAGAAGTGAATGTATATACAGACGATTGTGGCACAACAAGAAAAGCGTGTGTAACAGATTGTATTGGTGGAAGTGCTCTTATAACCCCTATGGAGTAATATTGAGTAGGAGAAATTCTATATAGACGATTGTACATTAACTAAATGCCAATATTGTCAGCTACGTTTTAGATATGTGCATAATTAAAAGTACGGAATGAAACAAGGAGGATTTTTATGAACGATGTAAAATTAGAGAATGTTGAATTACAGGAAGAAGAAGTCAATATATACACTCCAGCCTGTGGAGAAACAAGATATAAGTGTATAGCAGATTGCCTTATGGGTAATTGTTTCATTACCTGTGATTACTAGATCATAAGATAAGAAAGGAGCAACGTTATTCGTAATAGATTACGTTGCTCCTTTAATAGGTACTCCACATATATCCAATTCCATATATTGTCTTAATATAATGATGATTTTCGGTATCAATTCTTTGCCGTATGCGGCAGATCATACTATTGAGAGAAGTTTCTTCTACATAATTCCCATTTCGATCCCATAGAGAATATAAAAGATGTTGTCTGGTTAAAACGGTGTTTGGATTTAAAGAAAGCAGTTTGAGTAGCTTAAATTCCAATGGAGTAAAAGAAGTAGCAGTACCTTCAATCACTGCGGTCAAGGAGTCAAAATTTAAAGTTATGTGGCTGTCTTCATACTTTGTGGTTGGATGATGGTTACTAAATAAGATATCCAATTTTTTCTGTAAAAGTGCTGGTGATGAGAGGGTCGAATATAAATGGTCATCGGCACCTGCTTCATAGAAATCCAAAATAATTTGTTCTGGAATATTGGTAGCGCATAAAAACAGAACAATAATATTTGGGAAGTGCTTTTTTGCAGTCTTACATATGATAAGACTATATTCATGTAACAGTGTGAAATCCAAGAGCAAAGCATTATAAGAGTTAAATGGTATGCTGCCGATTTGTTTTGGTACGGTGGAAATAAAATCGGTATGATAATTTTGCTTTAAGATATTCTCCAGATTTTTCCCCAAGACGGACGGGTTGCTAATCAATAATAGTTTTTTCATAAGCATTTCTCCTCCCCTATAAGCACTAGTATATTTAAAAGAAAAGAAATTGTAATATTGTTTGTATAGATTGACTTTTTTTCGGTATAGATGTGTGGAAATGATGATAGTAATACTACGATATACTATGATACATAGTAGTAATACTCTTAAACGAAGTAAAATACAGGCGTATTTAAGTGTAAAATGAGTGTATCGGGAGGTGTACGCTTGTGAATCGAATATCTGAATTAAGAAAAAAATTAGGCCTGACTCAGACGAGATTAGGGGAAGAAATAGGAGTCAGTCAGCAGACAATTAGTAAGTATGAAAAGGTAGACGAGAATATTTCTGGTGATATGTTGCTTGCATTATCCAAATTCTTTAAGGTCCCTGTTGATTATATATTGAGGAAAGATGAAGAGGAACAGCAGAGAGAGCAGGATAATAAAAGAGAAATTATGGAATTGTATAGGGATATGGATCAGTACAATAGAGATACTTGGATTATTATAGGAAAGCGTTTATTGGGCGGTCAGTTACACAAATACAATGAAGATAGTATCGTAGAAAAAAGGCTAAAGGAATAATTTAATAAGATTTCTGCAATAATTCGGATGTAAACTTAAAGTATAATGATAAATGATATGAGGAGATAGAGGATGGGAGAATTATTATACTTTAAGAATTGTGAGGAAAGAAAAAAAGCAGAGGAATTATTAAAGAAATGTTGGCCGGAAGTATCTTTTGTAGTTATGCGATTAGATATGCAAAATATATTAGAAGAAGAAAGAATTCATTTCGGAAAATGGGATATTGAATTTGACAAGAAAAGGATGATTTATAATGGTACAGAAATTGTAATTACTGATATGCAATGGGAGATTTTACAACTGTTGATGAGCGATTCAGAGTTGAGTTTTTCAATTAGAGAAATTGCATACGCCATGAATATTGAAGTGCATGAAGCTCAAATATATGTAGAAGAATTGTTAAAAACGATACAAGAACAAACGGGTTCTGCAATTGTGCAAAAGAAAGAGGAAAGATACTCATTTGTGGAAATAACAGATTAAGTGATGGAGAAAAGGCAGTGGACGACACTGCTTTTTTTATGGGGAGAATGATGTATGCTAAAAATATATAAGATTAAAATAGGCAAAGAAAAAATCAAAATATACAATAGATATACCAGACTTGCTTAAAGTGGTTTATGATGAAATTGGTATGGTGCCTTAGATACAAATAAAATAGAGGTAACTTCTCATTGCTATTATTTTTTAATGGAGATAAGAAATGAAAAAGATATTGTTAATAGAGGACGATAGTAATTACATTTGGCATATAAAAAACTTTCTACAGCGAAAAGGATATCATGTATTAGTTGCATTTACAGTATCACAAGGAAAAGAGCTTATAGAAAAGGAACAAATACTCATTATAGGCTCGGATTTGAAATTGTCAGATGGGAGTGGAATGGAGCTGCTAGAATACTTGCGGGAGAAAACATACAAAATTCCATTCCTTTTCTTTACATGCTATGACAAAAAATATTATGAGAAAGAAGCATTGGAAAAGGGAGCTAAGATATGCATGAATAAATTACAATTCGATTTAGTGAAGGAAACATTATTGGAATATGCTTATAAAGAATCCAATGGAGAGGGAGCTACTTTTCATAAGATACTTCTTGTAAAAAAGAATTCGGAAATCACGTCTATTATACAAACAGAGCTTCTTAAAAAGGGGATATATATGATTATGGTAGAAACTATATGGGAAGCAGAGAATAAACTATTAGAATGTCAAGATATTGAATTGATTCTGTGTGATTTGTTTTTACAAGATGGAATTGCTATGGATTTTTTTCATTCTATGAAAAAGCTTGCTGGAATATATCAAAACACGAAGGAGCCAATATTCAGAGAGTTGCCGTTTTTTATATTCACTGATAATAAAGATTTATCTTTAGAATATCAATATCGCCATGAGGGTGTAAGCGACTATATAACCAGTCCTGTTAATATTCCAGAATTAATCAGACGGATATGTTATTTCGTAGAAGAATAGAAAAGTTATTTGGTTTAAAGATAAAACCAACCGGACAGAAAAAAGTACAATGTAGACAAAAAATATAGTAATAATAGTAAAGATATTTTATGTTATTGACAAATATGAAATATTGATACAAAGGAGAATTTACTATGGAAAAAAGAATATTTACCTCAGAATCAGTAACAGAAGGGCATCCGGACAAAATTTGTGATGCCATATCAGACGCCATATTGGATGCTCTTATGGAGAAGGATCCGATGAGCAGAGTGGCCTGTGAGACTGCAATTACAACGGGTATGGTATTAGTGATAGGAGAAATCACGACCAATGCGTATATAGATATGCAGCAGGTGATAAGAGAAACGATTAAAGAAATTGGTTATGACAACGGAGATTATGGATTTGATGCACATACCTGTGCCGTCTTAACGGCAATTGATGAGCAGTCAGCAGATATTGCTTTGGGTGTGAATAAGGCATTGGAAGCAAAAGAACACAAAATGTCAGAAGAAGAGCTTGATGCAATTGGTGCTGGGGATCAGGGTATGATGTTTGGTTACGCATGTGACGAAACGAATGAATTTATGCCATATCCAATTTCACTGGCACACAAATTGACTCGGCAGCTTACGCAGGTCCGTAAAGATGGTTTGTTGAATTATTTAAGACCGGACGGTAAGAGTCAGGTTACTGTAGAATATGACGAAGCAGGTATTCCGCACCGGTTGGATGCAGTGGTTCTGTCAACACAGCATGATCCAGATGTGACACAGGAGCAGATCCACGAAGATATAAAAAAATATGTATTGGAACCGATTATTCCAACAGAACTGGTAGATGAGAATACAAAATTTTTCATCAATCCAACAGGGCGTTTTGTCATCGGTGGTCCTCACGGAGATAGTGGTGTAACAGGACGCAAGATTATTGTAGATACCTATGGTGGTATGGCACGGCATGGCGGCGGAGCTTTTTCTGGAAAAGACTGTACGAAAGTAGATCGTTCTGCATCTTATGCTGCTCGTTATGTTGCGAAGAATATTGTGGCTGCAGGTCTAGCAAAAAAATGTGAAATTCAGTTGTCTTACGCAATTGGGGTGGCTCATCCGACCTCTATTATGGTAGACACCTTTGGAACCGGGAAAATTTCAGATGAGAGTCTGGTAGATATGATAAGAAAAGAATTTGATCTGCGACCAGCAGGAATCATTCAGACGTTGAATCTCCGCCGTCCAATCTATAAACAGACGGCAGCCTATGGACATTTTGGAAGAAATGATCTCAACCTTCCATGGGAAAGATTAGACAAGGTAGAAGAACTGAAAAAATATTTGAAATAATTTACTTAGGAGGGAGCGTATGAGAAGATACAAAAAGCAAATCTCAAGAATTGTGACGGTTGCGATGCTGTTTGCATTTTTGGTAGGGAATTCTAATATGGTATATGCTATGGGAGCAACACAAGTTGGATATGCGAGTAAATATATCACGGTGAAAGGGAATAATATGCATCTTGCTTTGTATGGAAAATTGGATGCAAGTGGAGAAACATTTGCAGATGAAGGAAAAACCACATTGGTGATGATGCCGGCTCTGGGAGTTCCATCACCGCATATCTACTTCAAACCTCTGGCACAATCTTTAGATGAGAGTTTTAACATAGTGATTGTAGAGCCGTTTGGATATGGGCTTAGTGATGTTGCAGCAACGGATCGAACTGTAGATAATATCAATAGTGAATTGAATGCTGCACTGGACACCATGGGAATTAAGCAGTGTGTATTGCTGGTACATTCGATTTCTGGAGTATATGGACTCAACTTTGTACAGAATTATCCCGAAAAAGTAAAAGGTTTCATTGCTGTTGATAATACGGTATATGATGAAGAACTGGCAGAGGCTATGGAAATGGAAAAGAAATATATGCTGCAGGGAATTGATGAATTTCAGAAAATCAAGAATTCTTTTTCTTCTTTGGAAGAATTCCAGATGGCACTGAAAACAGATCCAGATAAATATGGGGCAGCATTACCACAGGTTTCCGGGTACACTTATACGGAGAGTGATAGGGAGGAATACATTCAGGCATATTCTTTAAGCAGCAACGATACGATTAGAAATGAAGTGAACGGGATGGATCAATCATTACTCTCTATAAAGAATAAAAAATTCCCATCGGCACTTCCTGTATTAACCATGATTTCTTCAGAGAATGTACAAAATGTTCCGGCATGGGAGACTGCTCATAGAAATCAATTGGATTTAGAATCTGGTAATCACCAGTTATATATTGTAAATGGAGGACATTATATCTGGTATACCAATTTAACGCAGGTTGTCCAGCTTATCGATGAATGGAGAATAGAGAATCATTTTTAAAAGGAATCTGTGTGATGAGATTTCTAAATAAGAGAAAACAGAAGGGAAGTGTAGCTTGGGGAAAGTAACTATTTCAACTGTATTGGGATACAAAGAATATGTAGTGGAAAATATAAAAAACATCCGGGGAGAGGATGAAGAAAATTCCGATTTTAGGATTTATCCGGATTATCATAAGATTTATAGAGGACAGACGGAGATCGTCTTAACGAAAGCAGAGTATGAATTGTTTATGCTTTTGTCAGGGAGACCAGGTGTGATATTTACCAAAGAAAAAATTTTTGAGATTCTTTATAACGAGGAATTGCCGGAAAGCATTGATAATATTGTGTACTGTCTGGTATCCAGTATGAGAAAGAAAATTGAACCGGAGCTAAAGCAGTGCCGCTATATTAAAACAGTGAGAGGTGTAGGATATAAGTTTGAAGGAAAAAAGATGGACATCTTTCCAGAATAGTTGATCTGAAGACAGAGGAAATTTTTAAAAACCTCTGTCTTTTTTTGTTGCTTTTTTATGCCATCTTGCGTACAGAAGTAGTGAAAGTCACCTCCCAAAAAGTATGCTTTTTGATGGGAGATGTAATAGGCTATTTTTTTATTTCCAAAAAGTATATAAGAAAGTTTTGAGATATGCCAAAATATTTTAAGACTTTTTGGGAATGTATAAAGGGGGATACGTATGGCATATTATGGGTATCACAGAATCAGTACTAAGGAACAACACTTGGACCGAGGTATTATAGAAATAAAGAGGTTCTGTGAAAATCAGAAAATTAAACTGGAAAGTATTTTTACAGATAAGATAACCGGTAAAAATTTTGACAGACCACGTTATACCGTTCTTGTGGAAGATGTTTTACGGGTAGGGGATACCCTGATTATTACAGAGCTGGACAGACTTGGCAGGAACAAGCAGGAGATTTTAAAGCAGCTACGTTTTTTAGAAGAAAAAGGGGTTCGGGTAATGGTATTGGAACTTCCTACCACGTTGTTTGACCTGTCTCAGATGGAAAATAATCTGGCAAAGATGATGATAGAAACAATCAATAATATGATGATTGAACTCTATGCATCCATGGCACAGGCAGAGATGGAGAAAAAGGAGAAGCGACAAAAGGAAGGTATGGAGGCAAAAAGGCTTCGGGGTGAATGGGATGAAGTAGGAAGACCACGGGCTATAGAACAGGAAAAGTTTAACCAGGAATTTATGAGGGTGGTACAAAAGAAGGTAACACCGACACAACTGCAGCGGGAGTTGGGGTTAACTTCTTCTACCTATTATCGGTATCGGAAAAACTTTTATGAAATTTTTCCGGAATTTCTTCAATCTGTATAGAGATGAGGTAATTACTAAGTAAAAGAAAAATTTAAGGAGGCAGATATTATGAGTGAACACAGAGAAGGTACATTGTTTTATGATACTGAAACAGGGAGGTATGATATACGTTTTGATTTGGAATCTTTTTATGGAGGACTACATTGCGGGGAATGTTTTGATGTAAAGGTGAAAAATGTTTGGGTTCCGGTCCGAATTGAAATGGGAGATGACTGGTATCTGGTTGGACTGAACGTGTCGAGATTAGATGGATTGAGAGTACGTATGTAAATAGGAGGATAAGCCTGATGAGGGGAAGCACAATGAGAGAAAGTGTTACGGATGTTCGCATTATACTGGAATGCTTACAGGAAGCATATCAAATGGAAGGAGATATGGTACGATCCGGGAAAAATATTCATGCGACTATGATATATCCATTTGTCCGTATGCTGCAGGAAAAGTGTAGAGATTTAACAGAGGAACAGATACATAAGACACTTTGGAAAGAATATGAGATTTCAGGGGCAGACAGGATGTTTGTGGAGAGGGCTTCAAAGATTTTAGAGCCATACGAAGGAGAATCTGAAGATGAGAAATAGTACAATGGAATATAAAGTAAATCAAGCCTATGAAGAACTAAAGCGTTTAATACAGTGGAATCCGGATAGTGAAGAAAAATTTTTACAGAAAATGGTATGTTTATTGTTACCTGGACAAAGAAAATGTTGGTCAGAGGCTATCCGTGATTTGAGGCAATCTTTTGAAGCTGAGCAGGGGATGATATTTGTTGAAAAATACAGAGGAAAACTGGAATGGCTGAATAGCATATCTTTGGCAGAACTACAAAGAAAGATAGGAGAAATTTATTTTGTTGATCATTACAAGATGATAGCAGATCAATTCCTATATAAAAAGGATTTTGAAACTTCCTTATTTTTGAGAATTGCAATGGAAACAGGGATAAGAAGTGCAGATATTCCATGTATAGAATGGTCCTGTATGCATGGAAAAACTATTATTTTGGAAGAAACCAAAAGAGGAGATTTGTATAAAAAAGTTAATGGAACGTTTCCTAAGATTTCAACTCAGTCGTTACGGATTATGAAGTTATTGCACAGGAAGCAAGGGAAAATATTCACAAAATCAAACGAGTACTATGTTCGCAAAATTTCTTGTGCTTGGGGAATGCCTGGGTTTCGTATCCATAGTTTTCGGGATTATAGGAGAAAGATAGAAATGGGAATTACAGCAGGAGTACAAGTTCCAAGGATCATTCCATTATAAAGAATAGGCTGGATTGGAAAACGTTATAGGATGCTATATGAGCTGCTGTTGCAGTTCTAGTGAGTTTCAATAAAAATACGCAAATATAGTATTTGCGTATTTTTTATTGAAATTACAAATATATTTGCAAATAGATTGAATTATAAATAAAAACAATAAAATAAACGCAAATATAAACTTTGCGTTTATTTTATTGTTTTTATAGGTGCTATGTGATATACTACGAAAAGAAAGTAGGTGTAGTATGAATAGCAAAACAGCATTAGAAAAAAAATACGAGATAATCAAACAAAATCTTGGGAATCAAACTACCTTTTATACAGATGAAGTAATTCCCCTTTTCCCGGAGTTAAAAAAGTCTACTTTATATTGGAATCTTTCTAAATTAGTAGAGGCGGGTTACATTAAGAGAGTGCGAAACGGTGTATTTTCCTTCAATGATTTGAAAGGCAGACAGGGAATTATTTTATGTGAAACAGCCCAAAAATTGAAAAATTACATGGATGAGCTGGGATTTTATTATTATATATCCGGTTTGGATATTTTGGCAAAATATATGTTACACATACCAGAACAATATCCTGTCATTGCATTTATTGAAAAAGCAGCAAAAGAGGAAATATATAACAATTTATTAGCAGAAGGATTTGAGGTGATAGAACCACAATACACGAAAAAAATGTATGAAGATGCTATGTTTTCAGGTAGCCATAATATGCAGGTGATTTTATACACAACGGAGGATTTTCAGTACAGTAGTGAAGGTCTGGCAAGTATAGAGAAGGCTTTTGCAGATCTTTATTTTGCAATAACGAGAAACGGATATCCACTATCATTGCAAGAATTGGTAAGAATTTATCAGAATCTCAGCAGATTGGGAAATATAGATAAAAAGAAGCTGATAACAGTAGCATCAAGAAGGAATATACAATATGATATTCGCTTTATCGTTGAAAATCGGTTTATTACAGATTCGGCAATAGAGTTTGGAAAAATACTTAGAAGGGAAGAATAAAATTTGGATTACAAAAAGTTATTTCATAAAGAGGAAGCATTTCAGAGAGAAACCTTTCAGAAGAGAATGGAAGAATTTGGGTTTAAAAATATGGCGAGAATGGAACTGTTTTTATGGGATCTTGAATTATTCTTGCATATTCAGAAAATACTAGGAGATAAAATAATATTGAAAGGTGGTGCAGCCACGCAGTTTTATCTGCCAAGGGATGCTCAAAGAACAAGTGTAGACATTGATATGTTATTTTTTGGAACAGAAGAGGAAATAAAGAAAACATTGAGGAAAATCGAAGAATATTTGGGGACAGAAGACGAATTGTTTTACTTTCATAAACATAGCCCTAAGAATCCGAAAACAAATCTTCCATTACATACATATTACACGAAAGTTCCTTCTGTACTATCCAATGCAGAACGTAATATGGAGAGAGAGAGTATTCCCTATCAGGAATTAAAAATAGAATTTATTCTCCAGCCAGAAAAATGGGAATATGAAAGAAGAACGGGAGAAAACATATTTGCGGTAAACAGTTCATGGAACTATCAGATCCTTCCATTGAATTATTTATTTGCGGATAAGCTCACCACATTAGGTTGTAATACGATTGGCGTACAAAATGAAAGGCTGGATGAACAGGTGAAGCAGTTCTATGATATTATGATGTTGTCCAGAAACTGTATATCCGAGATGCAATGCTCTGTTGTGAAAGAAAAGTATTTAAAACGGGCAGAACAAGAATGGAATACAAGGAAGATTACACTGGGGAGCACGCTGGAGGGAAGAGATTATGAACCTAAATATATCGTAAAAGATGTTGAGAAACAGCTTTTGCGTTATCAACAAGCCGATAGCGGTGAAGATGCAGAATTGAAAAAGTTTATTAATGATTTTCATTCGTTATATTTAAACAGGAAAGTGCAGTATGATCCCAAAACGGTTGCCTGCGGAGCATCCCTGGTTCGCTTGATGTATGAACTGATGATTTCAGGCATGGGTTGGGATAAGGTAAAACAGGCATTAGAGATTGAAAAAAAATTAGGTATGGAGCATTTATCGGGACCAGAAAAAGGACAAAAAATTCGTAAACTCAGAAATCAGTTTATTCAGGAATTTGGTAAAGATTCGGTAATCCCGGCATCAACTTTGAAAGGGAAAGATTTAAAAAGAGTGTTCTGGGCAGTTGTAAATATTGATAATTTAAACAAGATTGAGGGAATGATATAAAATGAGATATTATATTGCAGATTTACATTTCTTTCATGAAAATTTGAATACAAAAATGGATAAACGTGGATTTGCAAATGTAAATGCAATGAATGATTATATGCTGAAACAGTGGAATAGTAAAGTGCGTAATAGGGATGAAGTTGTTATCTTAGGGGATTTATCATGGGGGAAATCTGAAGAAACAAACCAGTTGCTTCAGAAATTGAACGGACGTCTATATCTGATACAGGGAAACCATGACCACTATGTCAAGGATCCAAACTTCGACAGTTCACGCTTTGAGTGGATTAAAATGTATGAGGAACTTAGCGATAATAAGAGAAAAGTGATACTTTGTCATTATCCTATTATGTGTTATAACGGACAGTATAAATTGAATGCAGAAGGAAACCCAAAAACCTATATGTTGTATGGACATGTACACGATACGCAGGATCAGAGATTGCTGGAAAGATTTCAAGGAATCACATCTGAAACAACATTTCTGAATACACAGGGGGAAACACAGCATATTCCATGTAATATGATTAACTGTTTTTGTATGTATTCAAATTATCAGCCGCTTACTTTGGATGAATGGATTGCGTGTGATAAGAACAGGAAACAAAAGAGCTGCCAGAATGTAAAGTGATATGAAAAAGAGCCGTCCAAAACTGGTCGGCTCAAAGTATTTATAGTTGTTTATGATTTCTTAGGAATGTCAACAGTTCCTAGTGTTTCAATTAAGGATAGGATTGCATCTGAATTTTGCTGAAATTGCGTTTGAAAATCTTCTGTAATATCATAGTTCAGATACAGAGTTATCAAAGTAGCATTCCATATTGAAATCATGGTCTTTTCTGATATGTGTTCTTCCAGAAATTGTAGATGTTTGCAGAGTGTTGCCTGTGTTCTTGTCCATGTAAAGAAATAGTCATCTTTTAGTGGAATGTTAAAACTACGAAACCATTCCCGGACGGTATGTGTTTCGATTCCGTCTCCGCACTCAGGATTATTAAAGATATATCCAACAGACAGTTCTTCTGGATTTTTCGGAAAACTATCATCCGCAGAAAGGGTAAGATACCGACCAATCGGAAACATGGCACAGACAGTCGGTTTTACATCATGAACCAAACATTTCTGATCCTTTAATAAAGGGCAGCGTTTGACACTTCCTTGTGGTCTCAGGCGGACTATCGGGAAACGGGAGTTACATCCAATATAAGTTTCACAATATTGTTCCAAGGCTTCCGCTGGTGTAATTTGAAATTTTTTTGCTATGTTAAACAGATCTTTCGGGGATAAGAGAATATCCTCCCGGTGAATGCAGCACTTTCCGCATTGGGTACAGTGAAATGTAAATGTATCATCGAGACCGATTTCTTCATATCCTAATTGTTCTTTTAGTTCTTTTATTGAATTCATAATCATTCTCCTTAAAAAAAATATTTTTATGGCGGTTCTATTATTTTGTGTCTGAACACATTGCTTTTTCGTATTCTAGGATTTGTTTCCATGTCAACCATTCTGGTTTCCCATCATCCGGAAATTCATTCCAGAGTTTTTTCATGGCGGCAATTTGTTTGCTTTCATTGTGATAGTACAGATGTCCAGTACAACGGTTTCCGTAATTCAAGTAATACTCACAGTCGCTTTGTAAACGACTAAGCATCATGTACTGAAATTCATAAGGATTTTTCGGTTTATCTGTTAAAATTCTAAATGGTTTCCGGATAGGCATATCCGGTTCTCCATCAAATTCATTTCCGACTGCAGAGTGCAGATGAGGAATTTCAAAGTCACCAAGTTCTACATCTTTCCACAACTTCCCATATTGATCCTGGTATACCGGGCGAGCCCATTCGTCTGTACCAATATAATGAAGAAGACGAGAGGGTTCTTCTGGAATAGAAATCAGTTCATCCGGGGACATAATCACTTCATCCAAAGCAAGATCATCCAGTTTTTTTGGCATATTGTAAAGAGAAGAAAAGCGTTCCTCTAGTTTCCGAATGTCTGCTTCAGACTCAGGAAAATCAAAGCAACAGTGAATATCAGGAGTCAGATTGTCGGTTTCTTTATCTTCGCCGGTATGAATTTCCAAAATAACACCATCCAATCCTGCATAATCGCTGGCATCGGTTGTCCGCACACGTTGTCCAGGTTTGAAGATGACATCTCCCCATTGTAATTCAGTTGTTGTATTGTTCATGTAATTCTTCCTTTCTTGATGGGAATTGGCATTGACAAAAGAGGGAATAGAATAAATCCATACCCCTTTTCCGTAACATCACATCTATGCCAATTCTCATAAATTCATAAATTTTCACTAATTCAGTGCTGTGTTTTTCGTGATCCTTCTAAATAAAAAGAGACCACTCGCAAGTAGTCTCTTCGTAAACATAAATTTAATTAAACTTGTATTGTTCCAATAAATAAATAGGCAGTGTTTCTGTTTTTCCGTCTATTCCTCCTTTGGTTGCCCCTTTTAAATAAAGAAGCTTATCTGCTTTTCCCTGAGCCAGAGCTTTCTGGGCAGTGGAAGCAGTCCCTTTTCCGGCTTTTACTTCTATTAAATATCGGGTGGAAGAAGATAGGCTTTGTGCCAAAAAATCAATTTCTCCGCCTCGGTAAGTAGCAAAAGCTGGGGTTTCAAAGGAAATTTCCGGTGGAAAATCCTGGCGTTTCTTCAGGTTGATATAGACATAATTTTCATTTAATGTGCCTGCAAGTACACGGGAATCGGTACCGGTACGTGTCAGATAATAATTTGCCAGCCCCATATCCATGAAGTAGCAGCGGCTTGCAGACTTAAAATCCAGAATGTCCATTTCTGTTATTTTTGCACAGAATCCAATGATTCCAGAAAAGTACAGCCAGCTAATGGCACGGTTGCAGGTAGCCTTTGAAATATTGCTGGAGTAGTCTTTGGTTACCAGTTTTTGCAATTCTTCACTGATGCTGTCTTCTGAAAATCCTTTCTTTTCACGATTTAAAATACGGCAGATGGAAAAGAAAATATGGGTAAACACTTTGGTATACAAAATATCCGTAAAATAGCGAATGGATTCATTGGTAAAGGTATCAATGATTTTTACGAGTTCGCCTTGAGCTTTTACGATGTTCCGGTTTTCCAGATAGTTTTCGACCACTTTGGGATAGCCACCAATCTGGCAGTACAGCTCATAGGTTTCCTTTAAGCGATTATAGACTTCTGCTTCAGAGGAAACAAGAGATATTTTTTTGTAATCGCCATACAGATTCTGATCATAGGCCATCAAAAACTCCTCAAAAGAAAGCGTATAGATGGTGAGTTTGGTGACATCGCCGCTGGAATAACGGAATTCTGGATCATAAATCCGTCCAAGGTAGCTTCCTGTGATGATGAAATGGGCTTTAAAGTGACGTGTAAACTCCCGGATACGGTTATAAATTTCGGAAGACTCCTGGATTTCGTCAATAATGATGACGGTATCTTCAGAATCAATAAAGTCCGGTTCATATAACTGGAAGGCATCGTGGAGAGGATGCTCCCGCCGTTTTGTTCCAGGTGTCCAGTCGGTTGCCTGTTTATAACATTCCATAAACTGTTTGCCGCTTAATTCAAACAGGTTAATATAAATTTTGTGTTTGTAGTTTTCGTCAGCGAATTTCTGTATCAGGTAGGTTTTTCCAACCTGACGGGCTCCACCGACTTCCAGGGTACTATGACCTCCTTCATTTTTCCAATCCAGAAGACGGTCATAGACAAAACGCTTCAGATACATAAGCACAAATCCTTTCTTTAAAATCTATCTTTCATTATAGCAAAATATTTGCAGTTCATACAGTGCAAAATTGGATAAATTATGTTTTAACATTCAAATTGAAGCTTTGCACGTATATCCATAAGAATTTTGCCCAGATGATTTTCGCCATGACCATTTACAGAACCCCAAAAGTAATCTCCCCAGTTGTTTCCTTCAACAAGGTGACAATTCCCAGTAGCAAGTAATGCTTTACATAGGGTAGGATTCTGCATGAATTTGCACATACAAATTTCATACATGTACATAAGCTTTACACTTTCCCAGTCTGAACGGAGCTGCACTTCTCTTCCCAGTTTTTTTGCATCTTTTGGATTCCTTAATTTGGTAAATTGAAGCTGTTCTTTAGGGGAAATGGTCTTTTGTGCCTGGAAAGCAGCCTCATTATTTGCATACCAGTAGCCCCGGTAATATATCCGGGAAGGATAGAAGTTACTAAGAAAAGCGTATGCTCCATGAAAGTGGTCAATTGTTTGCTGGTAATGATTCGAATAGGTATTAATATACATGTAATCCCTTCTTTCTTATACAAAAAAGGAACCGCTTATGGTAAGCAGTTCCTTCTTAAACATATTTTTTTGTTTGTTATTTGTTTATTTGTGCTTCTTCTTGTTCTTCGTAATAGCGGTCTGCAATATAGCCGGCAGATTCCGCCCAAAGAGTATTTTCTGTATTTTGTAGGGCCTTGTAAGTTTTTGAATGATAAAATTTGCCCATGGCATCCGGAAAGGAAAGATTACTCTTTTCCATAATAATATCGATAACATCCCGGATCTGAATATACAGATTCATTGAAATATCTTTTCCGTTAAAAAAATATTTACCTTCCATGTTTTACACATCCTTTCGAGATTCCAATACCAGATGTTCAAGAGCAAGTGGGGTGTGAAAGGAAACCTGATTATTAACCTTATTATACCGAAGCCTTGTAACCGCTTCATCCACGCTCAAGATACCGGACAAATAAAGTTGTACAGTTTCCATGGTATTATCATCCGCAACAGGCCCAATTACAACATCATAGTGATGCTGGATATCGCCGACAGTACGGTTGAGTTTGACAAACTCCAACCATTCCTTGTCCAAGGTGGCAAAATGTTTGATTTTTAGTTCCTCGGATTGCTGGAAGATATACCGATACACATATTTGCCGCCAGTATGAGTACGCAAGTACAGGCGGTTCGCCCATTCATTTGCCTGCTGTTCGAGAACTGTGCAATAAAATCCACGACCAAAATCACGACGGTTATGTGATTTGTTCAAATCGATTTTATCAAATGCAATATTGGAGCCATGGAAAAGAACAAGCGTGGGCGTATCTTCTTCTATAATATCTTCTACGTATTGAAAAGTATCATGAATATCTAATTGGTGCAACGTTTCGTGTTGTACCAGTATTTTTTCAAATACTTGATGTTTGTAGAAAATATTAAAGGCATCGTCTTCTGATATTTGGTGCTTTTTAGCATAATATTCCAGTGCTTCAATTGATAGCATCTCTATATCTGATTGAATACTCATATACGTTATCCCTCCATTTGCTTTCATTATATCAAAAAAGAAGGTGCTTTCCAACGGTAAAATAACTATAAATGTAAAGTTGCAAAAGATGTTTGAAATGGGGCGTCACCCCATTTCACTATCCCCAAACTTCGCCCATGATTTCCACAAGAAAATCATCTAATGGAAAATCGGGAGGAAGTAATTCACCAAACGTTTCTTGAATTTCTTGGATAACTTCCGTATAAGAAGAATACGCCTGTGAAAATAAGTGGGAAGAATTTTTAAGTTCAATGATATAAAATTCTTCTCCTGGATTTAAGTCCAGTTCTTCCTGATCTTTGATCCTCCATACCGTCATAGACTCAGCAGTGCCATAACGACAGCCATCAAGTTTCTCACAAAGATATTCCTGAAAGGCTAAGAGTGATTCTGGATCAGAGAACTCTTTGTATAAATCAGGAAAAACTTCCTCTGTATATCGAAGGATAAGATTAGCAGCCTCTTCTGTAATAAGAAATCCATAGATATGAAAAACGGATGTAATGATACTCATAGATTTCTCCTTACGCAATCATTTCAAGAAACTCATCTTCAGATAAAATCTTAATGCCGAGAGACTGGGCTTTTGCTAATTTACTGCCGGCTTTTTCCCCACAAATTAGATAATCTGTCTTTTTTGTGACAGAACTGCCGGCTTTTGCTCCAAGCTCTAAAATCTTCGAGTTGATCTCATCTCTTGTAAAATGAGCAAGTTTTCCTGTTGCAACGATAGTACATCCTGTAAATACATTTTCTTTCATCATAGTATTCATTTCCTTTCTTTCTTCAAATATAAGTTCTTTTTGGAGTTCGTGCCAGAGAATTAAATTGTTTTCATCAGAAAACCAGTCATGGATATTCTGATTCAGAGTATCACCAAAGTCATCTAACTGGGTGAAATCATAGTCATCAGAGGCAGCATCAAAAAATTCCTGTAGACTGCCGTGGAATACTGTATCCAAAATCCTGCTTTTGGTCCTTCCGACCATAGGAATATCCATGGAAACCAGGAACCGGACAAAGGTAGTATTCCGGCTGGAAGTAATGGAATTCCATAATCTTTCAAAGGATTTTTTACCGAAACCTTCCAACTGTAAGATTTCTTCCTGATGTTCATTTAGATGGTAAATATCCGGAAATGTCTGGAGATAACCCAAAGTCAGGAATTTTTCCAAGGTAGTTTCGGAGAGTCCCTCGATGTTCATTGCTTTTTTTCCAACGAAATGTGTAAAGCGTTTTCGGATCTGGCTATCACAGTTGGGATTGTCACAATGCACCGTTTCAATGAGACGCCCATCATTTCCTTTTCTTTGATAGATACGAGTCTGAGAACCACAGCATGGACATACAGGAGGAACTGCATCTACGTAATGACCACGTTCCAGATTTTCTTCAATATGAGGAATGATCATATTACGTTTTGATACAGAAATTCTACAACCTGGCACCAATTCTAATTCTTTGATAAAGGTCAGATTGTGAAGGGTTGCTCTGGAAACAGAGCATCCGTCAATTTCCACAGGGTCAAAAACTCCCACAGGTGCAATTTCTCCGAAACGGGTGGGTGTCCATTCTATATTGCGAAGAGTGGTTTCGTAAGTTTCGTCTTCAAACTTAAAAGCCAGTCCATCTTTATAATGATGTCCGGTACGCCCGCAGTTTTTGGAATAGTCCAGACTGTCGAAAATCATTACAATTCCGTCAATAGGCAGATGTTTTTTGCCTGCCAGATCAGTCAGCCTTTCAATATACTGATTTACAAGTTCCGAGGTTAAGGGATGGTTTGCAGCAATATAAGGACAAGGCTGAAAACCATAGTCAAACAGGCTGGAAATTTTCATAGCTCTGCTGTCTGGAAAGAGAAATGGAGAGTCCAGACCTTCCAGAACATTAAAAGGCATAAAGTGCAGACAGCGTCCTGCACAATTTGCCGGATCAAGACTTCGCACAGAGCCAGAAGCCAGATTTCGCCCATTTTTGTAAGGTTCTCCTTTTCCATCTCGGAGGGTTTCTTTTAAACGCTCAAAGTCATGGGTTGGGATGAAGGATTCTCCAACAATCACCAGCCGGCCTTTATATGGAATTGAGAGAGGGACATCAACGTATGCAGGGATGTTATGGGTGATAAGTTCCCCAATTTCTCCGTCGCCACGCGTGGAAGCCTCTACAAGTGTTCCATTTTCGTAGACTAATTTAGTCGTTAATCCGTCCAACTTCAGCATAAACAGAACTGGCTGCTTACCGGCAAAACTTATCAAGTCCTGTACCTGCTTTGTCTTATCTAAAGAGAGCAAAGGGACCGGATGCTTTACTTTGGGAAGTTCACTGATGGGAGTATAGCCTACGGTTTGTGTCGGTGAATTGGATAAGACAAAGCCTGTCTGCTTTTCTAATTCCACTAATTCATCGAAGATTCGGTCATATTCCGCATCACTGATATTCGGACTGTTCTCATTATAATAAGCGTTACGCTGTAAATTCAGATGGTCCACCAGTTGTTTGATTTTTTCCACGTTTGATAATTCATTAGAGTGGTTCATTTTATTCTTGTCTCCTTTTCTATGGTATAGTTGTAATTCTTATTTGTTCCGGTTTTTCTTCCTCCTCCTAATATATAAGTGTAGGGTTTCAGTACCCAACAGCCAGTTGGGACTTAATCCTCTCATTGTTTAAGCTGTATAATGATTAGGCATCGGTCTGACGACACCTCCTAGGACCATTGGCGTCCGTACGAAAGCCTGTCAGCCAGCCTGTCATTGCAGCCGTTCGATTTATGCAGGTTGAACTACTACTTCACGTTCGTTTGATACCCCAGGAGATTGAATAGGCAATGAGAAATGCTGGAATCCATGCAAATTCACTTTTGGAGGTACGTAGAATGTACAACGCAGTAGGTATTGATGTTTCAAAGGGTAAAAGCACCGTTGCAGTCCTGCAGCCTGGCGGCACTGTGATCCGCAAGCCCTTTGATGTCTCCCACACATCCCAAAACCTCAATGAACTGGCAGATTATTTGAGTTCATTAGACGGCACCACAAAGATCGTTATGGAGTGTACGGGTAGATATCATGAGCCTATGATAAAGGCTCTATCCGAGGCTGGATTGTTTATTTCCATTGTAAATCCTCACCTGATTAAAAACTTTGGCAACAACTCCCTGCGCAAGGTGAAATCGGATCCGGCGGATGCCCGCAAAATTGCCCGCTATACGCTTGACAACTGGACGGAACTGCGCCAATATTCAGGTATGGACAATACACGTACTCAGTTAAAAACTTTAAACTCTCAATTCAGCTTCTTTATGAAACAAAAGGTTGCCGCAAAAGCAAATCTGATTGCACTGTTGGATAATACTTATCCTGGTGTAAACAAACTCTTTGACAGCCCCACCCGTGAGGACGGGAGTGAAAAATGGGTTGACTATGCTTATTCTTTCTGGCATGCGGATTGTGTCCGCAAGATTGGGTTAAAGGCATTTACAGAACGCTACATGTCTTTCTGTAAGAAGCACCACTATATCTTTCAGCAGGACAAGCCAGAAAAACTGTTTAATGCCTCGAAGGAGTTGGTTGCCGTCTTTCCAAAGGAGAAGACTTATAAGCTGTTGATCCAGCAAAGCATCCAGCAGTTAAATCTTGCCTCCGAACATGTAGAACGACTCCGCAGGGAAATGAACGAACTGGCATCCACACTTCCAGAATACAGCACCGTAATGGGCATCTATGGCGTTGGGAAAACCTATGGTCCCCAGCTCATCGCTGAGATCGGCGATGTATCCCGGTTTACCCACAGGGAAGCACTGACCGCCTTTGCGGGCGTAGACCCCGGTGTTGATGAATCCGGCCAGCACAAGTCAAAGAGCAACAGGGCTTCAAAGGTCGGATCCGCAAGTCTGCGCAAAACATTGTTTCAGATCATGACAACCTTGTTGCAAAATGCTCCTGAAGCCGATCCGGTGTACCGTTTTCTTGACAAAAAACGGTCTCAGGGAAAGCCTTACTATGTCTACATGACAGCCGGAGCGAATAAGTTCTTACGCATTTACTATGGTAAAGTCAAAGAATGTCTGCGGAACTTAGAACAGACAGAATAACACCCTTTTCTATATCACCACTTTCAAAGCCGGCATTTCTGGCGGCTTAAAAGTTATGCACAAAATATCAAATCGGATTTTTGAAATTTTCTTCAAAAAAACACTTGACTTTTTATTAGCAGGCTTTCTTTGCGTTCAGGCATAAAAAAAGAGAATGACACGGATGTTCATTCTCTAATGCGTGCAGTTTCCTGCAAAATAAAAAAGCCAGAAGTCCCTGCTGGTAGCGTGGTATACTTCTGACACTTTTACAAACCTAAACTGCGTGCGTATATCCTTTCCGGATGACACAAATAATAATTACATAGTAAGTGTAACACTATATGTAGTATGTGTCAATATAAAAGCACTATATATTGTTTATTCTGAGAAGAAAATTACTATATATAGAGGAAGCATGGATATGGAAAATATTATCTCTTGATTTCAGAACGTATGTTCTATATAATGAGATATAAAGGAGGGGAACGTGAGTTTGGAAAAAGTGATTTTTCATATAGATGTAAATTCTGCCTTTTTGTCCTGGGAAGCGGTATATCGGCTGCATCATTTGGGATGGAAAGGCGATTTAAGAGAACAGGTGTCAGCGGTAGGTGGGGATATGGCGATGCGTCATGGAATCATTTTGGCAAAATCCATTCCAGCAAAGAAATATCGGATACAGACAGGTGAATCAATCTTGGAAGCAAAACAGAAATGTCCAAATCTTATCTTAGTGCCTCCGAATTATGGATTGTATGAGAGGTGTTCCAAAGCTTTTATGGGAATTTTGCAAGAGTATTCTCCCACAGTGGAACAATACTCGATAGATGAGGCGTTTGTAGATATGACTGGAACGGAATTGCTTTGGGGGACACCAGTGGAAGCGGCGGAGAAGATGCGGAGACAGATTAAGGAACGGCTTGGATTTACAGTGAATATCGGTATTTCAGAGAATAAACTGTTAGCTAAGATGGCAAGTGATTTTCAGAAGCCCGACAGAGTGCACACACTATGGAAGTCTGAGTTACAGAAAAAGATGTGGCCATTGCCGGTAAGCGACTTGTTTTTTGTAGGACGGGCAACAACAAAGACACTTTTCAAGTTGGGAATTCGGACCATAGGAGATTTGGCAAAGAGTGATCCGAGTTACTTAAAACAACATTTGAAGAAACATGGGGAAGTTGTCTGGGGGTTTGCAAATGGGATTGATGTGTCTGTAGTCCAGTCGGCCCCGCCTGCTAATAAGGGATACGGCAATTCTACAACGATTCCTTTTGATGTGACAGATGCATCTACAGCAAAATTGGTGCTGTTGGCTTTGGCAGAGACAGTAGGAAGCAGACTTCGTGGAGCAGGAGTCAGGGCAGAAGTGATTGCAGTAGGGATCAAGAATTATGATCTCAGTTATGCCAGTCACCAGATGACGCTTCAGAATGCAACCAATATTACGATAGAGATTCATCAGTGTGCTTGCCAGTTATTTGACCAGCTCTGGGATGGGACACCCATCCGGCATCTGGGAATCCATACCAGCCGCATCAAGGATCAGGTGAATATGAGACAACTAAATCTGTTTGATACGAATGATTATGAGAAACTGGAAAAAATGGATGAAACGATAGATCAGATCAGAAAACGGTATGGGAATGATTCGGTAATACGTGCGGCTTTTTTAGGTGGGTGTATTGATCACATGAGTGGTGGCATTTCACGGGAAAAACGTTCTGTGGACTATGAGAAATTAAAGACAGAATAGCGGGAAGGGGGAAGGAAAGGTGGCATTTGGAATCGGAATAAATACAGAGCATACAGAGCAGGAGCCTTTATCCGGAACCTATCATGAGGTGGCAGTCCAGTGCTGGTTCACAGCTACCGGAAAATCTCTGCCATTGATGCTGAAGGTAAAAGGGGAGGATGAAGAGATTATTCAAATCAATCATATCCAGGTTCTGACTGTAGAAAAGCAGTGGTATGCGGGAATTTTGAACTGGAAGTATAGATGTCAGGCGGTACTTTTGGGAAAACAAATCAATTTTGTGCTTCTCTTTTGTCCGGAGGATTGTGCATGGAAACTGGTTGTATAAGATACCAGGGATGAAGTAAAATAGGAAAAAGGAGGACAGAAAATGTGCGGAAGATATTATGTGGATGATGAAACTTCACGGGAAATTGAAAAGATTGTAAGGAAACTGGACCAGCGTTTAAAGATAGAGCATGGACAGGACATCCACCCGTCTGAATCTGCAGTCATTCTTACAAAGGAGTGTAAGGAAGTGGCTGCGAGGCAGATGCAGTGGGGCTTTCCGGGGTTCCAGGGAAAGGGACTGCTTATCAATGCAAGGGCAGAGGCGATACTGGACAAGAAGACCTTTCGGGACAGTGTGCTGCATCGAAGATGTGTGATTCCTGCCCATCACTTTTACGAATGGAGTAAAAACAAAGAAAAATATACTTTTCAAAGTCCAAAGCAGGATGCCACATTATTTATGGCAGGGTGTTATCAAATCTATAATGGTCAAAATCGTTTTGTAATTCTGACTACGCAGGCAAATGCTTCCGTAGCACCAGTGCATGAACGGATGCCATTGCTTTTGGAACGACAAGAACTGGAAGATTGGATTATGGAGGATGCAGCGGTAGAATTTATTCTTGCTAAGAAGCCCATACTGTTGAATCGGACAGCAGAATATGAACAACTGAAATTATTTTCATAAGAAGGGAAACCCATAAAAGTTTCCCTTCTTGACATAAAAATTTTTGAATTTAGAATCCATTGTTTATTTGTTCTGTTGCTGCAGGCATAGGAGGACTAGATTTTACATAGATTAATAGTTTCCCATGCAGATCCAAATTCTGTTTACTCCATTGCCCATTCTCATAAACCTTTTGGGTAATTGTATTGTAGATAATTGGCGTATCCTCTATACGTTCCATATCAACGACAAGGCAATCCTGAAGGGCAATATATGGATATAGAGCATCTTCAATATATGTCCTTAATTTTAATGCCTGCCTGTGCAGTAGTTCCACATCATACAGTTTTGATAAGGTATAGCTCATTTCTTTGAGCATCCCGGATGTTGTAATTGCCTGTTGGATAACAGAAATCTGCTCTTCCAGAGATACATCTGGATTTATCATAAGCTTTGATAATGTAATTTCTTTTACAAAAGCTGTTGCTGTATCACCAATTTGCTTTTTTAGGCTTTCATAAGGAATCCGATACTGTGTTTGTAAAATTTCAAGTGGAACGTATTCTCGGTTTTTCTTCAAAGTTGAAAGCAATTCACAAAGCCTGCTTCCCAATTCATATATGTTATTCAAGCACACATCACTTCCGATACGGTCTCTGGTGTATGAACCAAATGGTAAATGGTATTTTCTGTTTCGAAAACGATACTGTCATTTGATACTTCCAAAATCGTTAGGATAGGAGATGTCAGAATAGAGAAACCATTGACTCCAGAAATAATAGCACGTTCCCCAACCCGTAGCGAAGAATGAAACCATCCTGAGAGTGTCGTTATTTGTCTATTTTTCACATGGTGCTTTCGATTTGTCATAGTGTTCACACTCCTTTTGTAGCGTCATAGAAAATCTGTTTTTCATGGCTCGTTTTTATGTAACAGGGTAACTCAAACGAAAATATCCTTTCGATACAGGTATATATTCGTCTGGGTGTTCATATAAGGTGGCACGGATACGTTCCTGATAATGCGGATTCTTTTTCGCTTTTGGGTGTTCCTTTAATAAATCGTACAGGTCTTTTAAAGCCCCTCTTCCTCCAATACTCTCCATTGTCATCCGGATTAGATGATGCCAAGTCAGTGCAAGAATATCTGTATTTTGTACATAAAACACACCTTCTTGCCGGATGCTGAAGGGGATAATGAAAGAATCTGTTTTTTTCAGCAACAGAGCATATTCTGTCACAATGGGAATGAAAGGCTTTTTGTACGTCCGATTGTCAGAAACACAATTAAACTGGCCCTTTACCAGAAAGGATTCAAAATCACCCATCCGCATTAAATCATTCTGCATACTATAGAACTTACCATGGAGCCGCATATCGCCTACCAGTATGGCAAGCCTCCCACCTTTCCGAAGTGCCAGGAAAAATTTCCGGATACAGTGATTTAGTTTTTCAAGAAAATCCGAATAGTTTTCACAGCGGGATAGGTCGTCCGGGTGAGGGGTTCCCCAGATATTTCCGGAATACTGGATCATATTATGGTAGGGTGGATGGAAAAAGATGAGATCAGCGGAATCCTCTACTTCATCTTTTAGAGCATTCCAGTTACCTTTTCCATACGCAGGTGCCGGATTTAGATCATAGAGCAGGGAGCGTACCTGATAACGGTCAGCAGCCGCCTTTGAAGTCCCAGAGCCACTCATAGGATCTAAGAGGGTAAAGGTGCTGGTATCTTTTCCGTAATATCGCTTATCGTCCAGGCAATAGCGTAGAAGTGCTGCAACCACTTCGGGGGAGCAGTTACCACGCCACTGGCTGTTACCGCCTGCTCCACGTTCTGGGTATGCCATGAAAGAAGTCAGTTCCTTTCCTACACGTTTTCGCAATCCTTCCGTTCCAAGCATGTCAGCGACAGTACGCCATTGGGGACCAAATTCAGCTTCTAATAATTGTGCTGCCCGATGCAGCATTAAGTCATTCATTTTATGTCACCTTCCTTTCATAATTTTGTTGGATGTAGCGGGAAATCGCCGCCGCAGTCATTTTGGCACAGCCTAAATCCATTTCGCTGAAAGGCTGTTGGTTTTTTGCACATAGTAAAAGACCCAACGTTTCACCAAATTCGTCTTTTTTAGAAATAGGGAAAAAGACTGATATGGGATATTTTCCTGTCATAGTAGGGTATATGCGTTCCTTTTCAGAGAATAATTTCATCTTTCCCTGTTGCAGAAGCCTTTGAATACTTTCTGTTACAGGCATATTAAGTGCTGTATGATAATTCTTGGAAGCAATGATTTTGGAATCATTACATAACAGGATCCGGCAAGGGACATTACTATGTAAAATATCCAGAAAACTGTCTAACCGGATATCCATAGGGATATGGGAGTCGCATTTACGAAGACAGATGTTGCGTGTGTCAGCTTCCAGCATCAATACATCGCCTGTATGAAGCTGTAGGGCTTTTCTTACTTTGGCAGGAATAATGATCCGCCCTTGTTGGTCAATATTTAGTGTTGTGGCATAATCCATAGAAATCTCCTTTCCTTTATAAAAAGAAGCAGTCTTTTCGGCTGCTTCTTTGTTGAAATTCTTTAAGCGACATACATACCATTCAGATATTGTTCTTGTGGTTGTTCTTGCATATAGGAAGACATTTCATGCGGCTGTATATTTTGTGCCATTCGTGCGTCCTGTTGTTTTTTAAATTGTTGTTTGCCGTTTTGAATCAGGAAGGATGCAACGTAGTTTTCCCAATTTACGATATAGGAATCAGCACGTTTTAACAGCATATAAAAATCCATATCTGTCAATTGGATAAAAGCACTTTTTTCAGAGATAAAACTTTGAGCCTGCATATAAGTGCCGCCGTTATGATTCTTTTTCTTGATACCTTTTCCGTTATTAATTTGAATTCTCCATGGGCTGGTCAGTATTTCCTGCTGGTTGTTATATACGTGGCGGGAAATAAAAAACTGTTGTGCAGTAGAATAGCCATTGCCATCCGGCACACCAAATATTTTGCTTTGCGACCATTCAAATTCAGGAAAGCCAGCGGTAACTCTGGACAGCAGAAATTGAATTTGTTCGGGTGCCAGATGAAAACGGGTGATAATATTTTTATCACCGGTACCACTAGAGTAATCCTGTATGGAGATTCCAATAAGGGAGTGAACTTTATGACCATTTTCTTCAAATTCTCCTTTTGCATGAAGCTGTGCATAGCTGTTATAACTTGTGTAGCGGAGACGGTCATACAGTGCAATTAATTTTTTACTGGTCTGTACTTTGCATATCTGATCTGTAATTGAGTTTTGATAATTTTCACTCATGTATGTTTTCCTTCTTTCTATTTCAAATATTGTTTTACAAGCTGTGTCATATTTTTGGGCAAATCTTCTAATTTGGTAATATCTAAAAAACCATCCTGATAGATTCTGCGGATGTTTTCTTTGTCATCACCAATTGCTGCAGCAAAGATCACAATGCCACGTTTACGATATTCATTCTTGATACCACGAAGATCTGCTTCTGCTTCCGTACCACTGTACCCACAATCTGCGGGCTGTCCGTCAGAGATTATGATGAGGAGTTTTTGTGATTCCGGACGCTTTGCCAGGTGTTCCGCAACATAACGAAGTGCAGCTCCATCCCGGTTGCCATTACGGGCAGACATATCCATCAGCCGGTAACGGTCAGAGGCATCCAGAGAATCAAATTCAGCATAGGAATACAAAGCAACCCCCTTAGAATCTGTAGAATGCCCATAAATGGTAATAGGAATTCCCAGGCTCATACAGAAATCATACAGCACGATTGCAGTTTTCCGGGCATGGGTAATACGATCTCCCCAGCCCATAGAACCACTTTCATCAACCAAAAGTCCCACGGAAAGTTTTTGTTCTTCATCCGGAAGCCTGGTTCTGGTAAAGATACCGCCGTCCTTTCGGTGTAAAGCCCGCATATCCAGCCTTTTACCAAATAACAGGTTTTTTTGTTTCCCGCCTTCTGCCTCTTCTTTTAATAAAGGAAGAATGGAACTTTGCAGCCTTTTGGAGGTCCGCAAAAGAGGGGAAGCAACTGTTTGATAAGATTTGATAAAAAAGTCGGAAACTGGATTGATGCGGTGGATTGTTACATGGATGCCTGCATGGGCATTTCCGTAATGTATTTCATCCGCCGATTTTTGCAAGTCTTCTGTTAATTCCTGTTCATAATCATTTTGGGCTTTTTCCGTAGCAACATCATTTAGGATGCGTGCAAGATCATTCGCTGCATTTTCATAACCGGAACCGGCATACTGTGATGCGTATGTGATTCCTGGATTATTTCCATCTAATACTGCTGTAGTTTTAGCAAGTTCAATTCTTCCTCCTTCTTCCTGCAGTACCTTTTCTGCCTGGTTGATTGCATCTTGCCTGTAATTTGGATCAAGACCAGATAAGTCACAGGTTATAGGAGTTTTTGATTTTACTGTAGGACCTGGAATGTTTTTAGGGATTCCTCCGTTTTTACCAGTTGGAAGAGGAGATCCGCTACCTGATTCTTTCCGCAGCAGATCCTCCAGAGCATCGCCAACTTGGGTACTATCCTGCTTTTTTAAAGACTCTCTGGTTAACTCTACCATAGGCTGAATATAGTTCCAGCAAAGTACTAAAAGATAGTTGGAAGCACGTAAGCGTTCTTTCCCCTGTGTGGCAATTAAAGCATCGTCAATATAATCCATGCAGTCTGAAAGGGTGTCTGTGTATTCTCCAGAATAATTCGTGCGGTTATTTATATTACCAGTCCGGCAATAAGACAAAATTAAATTGCTCATAATGGAAAACGGCTGATAGCCACAGTCAATTTGTTCCTGTATAGAAGGAATCAATTCAGACATCCGCAGATTATTGATCTGTATTCCCTGCTTAAAAGTTCCGGGATATTCTTCACACATCCGGGCTTCAATGTAGATGTCCTCCAGTATATTATTATACTGTGCAGCACAGCGGGATAGCGTCAGACACGTTGCGTTATCTTTTTCTTCCATGGCATCTAAGATGTCCTGCAGATTTGCCTTGTATCCAGAAGGCAGATTGTCTGGTGCTTCTGGATAGAAGGAACCATTTTCCATATTGGTCAGATAAAGCTGTAGTGATGCAAAATCAGAGTAACGCAGATGTCCGATTTCATGTCCAGTTAGACCAGTCAGGCTTTGTGACCGCAGAAATCGGGAAGGAAAGCTTTGGGTTATCGAGTTTGCGGCGTTACAGTGAATTCTATAATTATCTGTATAAGCGATGTCTGCATTTTCAGAACTGTCCCATTCCATAAGCACCTGAAGTCCATAGCGAGAACGGCCAGTAGCCGCTTTCGCCAGAGATGTTTGGTATTTTTGGAAAGCCGATGAAAGAAAGAGTTCTTCATCAGTGATTTTTGACTCCGTATCCCGGATCATTCTTTTTAAAGCTTTTTGAGTGTTATTCAATTTTTTCACCTTTCTTTCTTTTTCATATTTTGGGTTAGGAGATCTTCCATTGTACAGCCGTAATACTGGGCTAACCGAAAGACGGCGTAAGCAGATGGAAGCGTATGCCCATTTTCATAGTTCATAATTGTTTTTTCCGGTAGATGCAGAAGTCTTGCTACGGCTTTCTGAGAGAGTTTCGTCTGCTTGGATTTTCTTAAATAAACGAGATTTTCTGCCAGAGTTTTGCGTAGTTCGGCTTCGGTATAAAAGGTGTTCCTCAATAGTGTGTTATGATGCAAGAACTGTATCCAAGCAAGAACCTTCAATTTCGATACGGCTTTCAGAATCGGCAGTGACGGAAGATAAAATGGTATAATGAGCAGCTTCCTGTATATCGCCACATACCATAAAAGACTGAACCCAGGCAATTAATTCCCGGACTCCACAGCAGCCATCTGTTATCAGGTTATCCTGACAATACTGTGCGATGGAACGTACAATCTGTGTCATGGTACGTACTGATTTTTTATCGGAACATCCGGTAATAGCAAGAACACGCTCTACCATGGTCTCTTCATCCGGTTCATCCATATCTATGACCATATTCATCCTTGAAATGACAGACTGGTTCATGGGACGACAGCCGGCATAGTCATGATTAGTTGTGACTATAATGGTAGTATCCGGATGCCGATGGATGACTTCCCCGTTTGGCAGAAATACGCTGTTACAACGGTCCAATAGGGAATTAAGTCCTACCAGTACACCAGGATTGGCAATCACCGTAGGCTCCTGTATTTCTACCAGATAGCCGTTTCGGATGGCTTCAACCAGTGGTGTATCCACATAGCGGAACTGTTGGCTGCTGGAGGTAGCAGCTTGTTTCTGCTTCATTTCCTCAGATATATGATGGATCAATTCTTCATAAACTGTATTTTCTGATACCTTTTCATCATAAGTACCCGTTAATTTTTCATAGGCAGTAGCCGGATCGAGGGTAATGTCTTGAAAAGAGGGCAGTTCCCCTACCAAAGAAAGCTGTTTTTCATCTACATCAGGTAAAATCTGTCCAAGAAGGTCAAAAATTTCTGTATTTGCCGAGCAGGTGATGCATCGGTAAGGAAGGTGAAGTCCTGCAGCAATGGCTTTGGCACCTTCGGTCTTTCCCGTTCCAGCAGGCCCACGGAGCATAAAATTCCTCATAGGCTGCTTGCTGTCAGTTGTTAATTTGGCATGTTCGCATATTCTTTGGATTTCTTTTGGGATTACATACCAATCTTCGAGAATAGGAACGGTTGATTCTTCTTGGGGAGTTAATGTCCGAGAATTGGACAGGATGTATTTATCGACAAAATCTTCTTTGGGAATTGAAACGGCGGAAGCAGTATAGTGATGTCCACCTTTTAATACCTGAAAGGTACCCTGGATAATTTCCGTTGGTGCATAAACACCTTTTTGGATATTCAGTGGTGTAAGTCTTTGGAGCACGCCATTTGCAGGAGTGTCAACTTTGATGTTCCCGATAGGAAGGGAATCACCATAACGGATCCTGCGGTACACGTTATCACAAAGAACCGCAGCCGTTTCTGCAGCTTTGGGCAGGTCAGGAAAACCGTCATCACGGTGTTGCTTTAATTCCTGATATTTTTCATTGAATTCGTCATCTGAAAGGAAAGTAGGCATTAAAGCAAAATAAAGAGCACTTCCGGAATCTTCATCTTTTTTAAACTGATATGGCTCTGGTTTACTGTCCAGATCCAAAGGTTTTTCATACTTTCCGGCTATAAATTTCCCAGTCATACGGTTGTAGACCACTACATGCAGCAACCCGGTACGGCTTGGATATTCTGCGATTGTAAAATTGTTTGCCTGGCTTCCAATGGCTCCGAGTTCTTCCTCTGCTTTTCCAGCAGGTGGATTTTCCAAATTCATATAAGAAAAAACTGCCTGCAAAGTAGCAGAATGGAGAGTAGCCCGTTTTTTAGGCTGATTACAGTATTTGGAAGCGATGTCTTTCATCACTGCACTTTTCCCGGAATAGCTGTCAAATGGAGATGGTAGCGTTCTTTCAAAAGTCCAGTTAGGGACAAAGTTTGTATTTGGCATAGTATTTCCTCCTTTATTCTTTTATCCAGGATAATTCTAGTGCCTGGTCCTTTTCTTTTGCGGTCAATTCATCTTTTTGGAAGATGGAAATGAGAATATCCCAATAGTTTCGTGGCGGGAAATAATCAAAACAATCCTTGATTTCCGCTGTATCACCATTTTGGATGTAAATTTGCCCGTTTTCATTAATATAGAGTTTATGGTGTCCTTTCGCATGGAGCTGTCCGATAAGGTTCTCCAGTTTTTTCTTGCCAATTAAGGAATACCAGGATTCCGGATCAGCAAAAGGAACATCGTCCTCATCGGTAACTGTGACAGTCTTTTTGAGGCTGGCAATGGTCAGCATTTGAAGTTCCAGATATCCGTATTGGTTCATACGTGCTTCCGCAAAGTTGTAGTCCTCCGTATGAAAGGTTCTCAGACGTATGGGATTTCCGCAAAGAAGCTGCTTCATGGATGGCGGCTTCTGGAATTCCCATGTTGCATTTGGAAATGCAGCCTGTAGTTTGTCGGTAATCTGATAGCTGATTTGTCTCCAAAGCAATTCTTCTGTTTCGGAAACTGGCTCAGATGATTTCAAAGAAGACCAAGGGCTTGTTTTGCCCTGGTTCTTGAGTAGGTTTAGAGTCAGTTTATAGATTTTAGGAAGAAGTGTGGAAAGAAATAGCAGCAGGATGCCAAGGATTCCGATACTTGCGACTGCATTACGATTTCCATTTCCTGGTATGAATATAGTTGCAATTAACAAAATTATTGTGAGCATACTTAGAACTTTAAGAAATTTCTTTTGTGTATTCACTTCATTTCCTCCATGTTTGTTTCAATAGAAAAAGGAATTGCAGCAGACCAGTAGATACTGGAAAGTCGCAATTCCTTCATTTTAGGGATCTTTGATAATTTACGGGAATGGAAGCTGCTGTGGTGGTGTATTTTCCGGAATATTGGTAAATCCATCACCAGATACATTGCCAGCCGTAAATCCCTGTGGTGCATAAGCCGATCCCCCTGCCGGAGCATAAGACATCTGTTGTGCGGCCTGTGGCATCATATTGTTATTGACTGGCATTGCGCCAGTAGGCACGGTACCGGAAGGATTCATTCCCGGGTTTCCATTATAAGTAGCACCGTTTGCTGGTACTGGTGGAACATTTGGATTTCCGACCATTGGATTCCCCGGTACAGGTGTTGCTGCATTGGTATCATTACGATTCGCAGGTAAGAACTGCCAGTCCTTTACCATAATTTGCGGCGTGATAGCTGCTTGACCTGCATTATTGCCTTTCTGGTGAATATACGGATGGAGTTCTAAATCTCCGTAGACCATGAGACACGTTGATTTTTTGACACCGGCTTTTATCAGTCGATCTGCAAGAAACTTGTTGCAGTAACACTGATAGAAGATGGGTTCTTCCTTTCCGCTTTGACCTCTCTGGTTGGTAGCAAGCCCCAGACTGATGTATTCAGTTCCGGAATTCTTTGCTTGTTGCATAACCGGATCGGCAGTTACCCTTCCTGTTACAATGATAATAGATGACATAAAAATTCTCCTTTCTGCCCTTTGGGCGATAAAATAGTGATAAATAAAAAAAGTGCCATTATAGCACCGTATAAAACGGCATTATAATGACACGATTTTCCAACTTAAACTGCATGTGTACTGGAGATAGTATCCAGACACCCTATAAAGGGATAACACAAAACTTAAATACAATATCATAGTAACACAAGATATAGCGAAGGTCAATGATAAAATACCATATATAGTATTTTGCGATTCGAAATAATAATTTTTGTGTCAAAATGCTTGGAAGTGTAGTATTTTATGAGGATAATCCCAAATAGATATAAAATTTTCATAAAACACTACTACCTTTTCAGAGTAGATAAAATGTGGTAGAATGAGGAAAAATTATTAGGAGGATGCATTATGGCAAGACGAAAAAAACTGGAAAACACATCTTTGGAAGAGCAACTGGAGTATGTGGAACAGGAGATTCGTACAAAAGAGTCCGATTTAAAGGAACTGCGTCATAAAGCAAAAGAGATTCAAAAAGAGATAGAAGAGAAGCAGAAAGATGAGCTGTTTAAGGCTTTGGTAGCATCTGGGAAAACCATTGATGAGGTTATGAGATTTATAAAGGCAACAGGAGAAGATAAAATCGAATAAAAAAAATGAAAGATGCCGTTGTGGGGGAGTGAATCTGCAACGGTGTTTTTTATGGTCAGCTGAAATACAAATGATTTTCATAGACCACAATCACCGTTACCTTGGAAAGGAATATGTAGTGGTTCGAAGTTGTGTCTTTGCATTTGTAATTCGTAGATTTAATATATACTGCGTGGAAGTTAAGCCATTGTAGTGTCTAAAACTACGGATAACTCAGATGGTGCTTGGACGTATGTGATAGTTAATGAAGTGTTTGTGCCTGAAAAAATTGTTGAGGGTATACCTAGTTGTTTGAAAGTATGAAAAAAGTGAATAGGGTAAAAAATACCGTTACAGATTAATCTTTGTAATGGTATTTTTTGCGTGAATTTATTCTAACGGTGTAATTTATAACCTATTCCCCATACAGTATCGATATAAGGGGCTTGGTTTCCTATATGCTCTAGTTTTTTTCTTAGTTTGCTTATATGGACATTGAGAGTATTATCATCTGAAATATAATCTTTTCCCCAAATAAGTTGATATAAAGATTCCTTTGTAAAAGTCTGTTTTGGATGTTTGATTAGTAGCTGTAAGAGGTTATATTCGGTAGTAGTCAGAGTAAGCTCTGTGTTATTTACAAGTACTTTGTGATCATCCACATTTATGCGAATATCTTTAAAGGAATATTCCGTTTGGGGACTTTCGCTGCAACGGCGCAAAACACTTTCTATTCGTGCGAGAACTTCTTCATGATAAAAAGGTTTAGTTATATAATCATCTGCACCGGATCGGAGAAGGTTTATACGAATCTCAGGCTGATTTTTGGCAGATATAACAATAACTGGAATAGAATTGTTGTGTTTTTTTAGGTGAAATAGTATTTTTTCACCAGGCAAATCGGGAAGCATCAAATCTAATAACATTAAATCATATTTTTTAGAGGAAAGAGCTTCAATTGCTTCTATCCCATTGTGATATGCTGAAACATTGTAAGGGTTTCTTTTTAATAATTCTGTAAGAATAAAGCAAATTTCTTTATCATCTTCTACTAATAATATATCAATCATAATAAACTCCTTTGGTAATAGGTATGGTAAAAATACTAACATGATTTGTAATTTCATACAAGTTACTGTTTTAAATAATTTGAAGGTTTCATAGGCGAGTGGGAAAATATAAAGATAAATTTATAATTTTATGGAAATTTAAGAACTGATTTAAGAGAAATGTTAGAATTAGACATTATCATTATCATTATAGGATTTAAGAAACGAGGGAAGTGATTAGAATGAAAGAACCCGAAAAAATATTGGAAGCAAAAGATATTTGTAAAGCATACGGAAAAAATATGGTACTTAATCAGGTAAATCTTACGATAAAAGCGGGCGAGATATATGGACTGGTTGGAGAAAATGGTGCAGGAAAAAGTAGCCTGATGAAAGTTATTACAGGACTAACAAAGCCGACTTCAGGTGAGATAAGTTTATTTGGTAAAAAAAATCTTGAAGATGAAAGAAATAAGATAGGATGTTTAATTGAAAATCCAGCTTTGTATATGGACATGACAGCACGCCAAAATTTGGAAATCCAGCGTACTCAACGAGGAATTCCAGGAAAAAGTAGTATTGATGAAGTTCTGGAAATAATGGATTTAAAGGACGCTGGAAATAAAAGAGTGAAGGCTTTTTCTTTAGGGATGAAACAGCGATTAGGAATTGCAATTGCATTGCTTGGTCGCCCACAGTTGCTAATTTTAGATGAACCAATAAATGGCTTAGATCCAACCAAAATTAAATATGTGCGAGAAGTCTTAAAGAATATGAATGAAGAAGATGGTACAACGATACTTATATCCAGTCATATTTTGCCAGAGTTACATCAACTTGCAACTGTATATGGATTTATACATCATGGAAAAATGTTACAACAGATTACAGATAAAGAATTAGATGAGAAATGTCGTCGTCATGTTCATATCGAAGTAGACAATGTGGAAAAGGCTAGTTGCATTTTAGATGAGAGGTATCCAGAAAGTCAAATAAAAGTTTATTTAAGAAATGTGATTAAGGTATTTGGTTATAATAAAAATATTTCTGATATAACAAAAGAATTAGTATATGGAGGAGTTGGTGTAGAAAAAATAGGATATGAAGGAGAAGACTTAGAAGAGTATTACACAAATCTATTATCGGAGGTGAAATCGAATGAGACAGCTTAAAGCAGAGTACTATAAAATGAAATATTCGCGAGCCTCGAAGTGGGTTTTAGTATTTATGGCATTTATTTTTTTTATACCGTTCGTTGTGGGAAATGATACATTGTTTATGACTTTTGGTGATTATAGAAATATAGATAGCATTGGTTGGATTTGCTACATAGACGACATGAATAATGTAAAAGCTGCAGAAATCGCAAGATTTGCATTATCAATTAATTTTTTTTCTTGGATTGGATTAATTGTCTATATTACGACAATGGTATCTGCAGAATTTCATCAAGGAACAATAAGAGCTTCTGTCGTATATGGGATAAATCGAACCAAATTATTTTTAAGTAAATTACTGGTGATAAATGTTCACTTTTTTATTCTCTATTATATTGTGGAAACTGCATTAGGCTTAGGATTAGCATGGAAGTATGGTTTTCATTATAAAGGTGAGGAATTTTTGATTTTTATCGGAATGGTTACCTTAAATATGATAGCTATGATTGGAATGGAAGCTGTGGCGGTTTTGATTACGGTTTTAGTAAAGAATACAGGAATTGTGGCAGCTTTATCATGTGTATATTTCTTTGCAGGTGCGATTACTTATCCTATGGTATATGAGAATTTTCAAAATCAATCAGTGCTTCTTAAAGCATTTTGTGTTATGAACCCGACCACTTATATGTATAATATTTGTGGATATCGGATGACAAATGGGATTGTTGTTGGAACTATTATGTATGGTATGGGTGCGTGCCTGGTGGGGATAGTTTTAATGCATTTTGCATTGAAACGTCAAGAACTTTAATTTGTGTTTCAAGTAGCTCTTACTACTTTGAAATAAATAAATATTTTACAGGAGGATATTGCAATGAAGTGGATTAACAAAGCATCAGAGGACAAAAGTACAAGAATCTGCTGGGTTTACAATGATAAAGGTTGTGGATCTAAAAAGGCTACATGTGTAATTCGTTACTAAAGATATTTGTAGTCAGTAAAGGAAAATGTGCTCAGCAATATGCTGGGCACATTTTCATTATTGCAAAGAACACTGTGAAAACAAGAGATTAAGAAAAGAGGATATAATAATGAAATTATCAAGATACAATATAGAGAAAAAAGAAGATAAAAGTTGTTTGATTTACAATACGGTCACATCTGCAATACTGGAATTAGATACTGATTATGAAAAATCATATTATGAAATGAAAGAAGGGAAAAAATGTTCAAAGCCTGATTTAGAGTCAGCATTATTAGAGGGTGGTATGCTAGTTGAAGATGATAAAGATGAATTTGCAGAATTGCTTATAAGAAATAAAATAGAAAGGTTTGCGGATTCAAATCTTACATTAACTATTGCCCCAACTATGGCATGTAATTTTTGTTGTCCCTATTGCTATGAAAAAGGGAGAGAATATATTACTATGTCTGAGACTGTTCAGGATCAATTAACATCGCAGCTCAAAGAAAAATATCAGCATATACATGAATTAACGGTATCTTGGTATGGAGGGGAGCCATTATTGGCAATTGAAACTATTGAAAAATTAACCAAAAAGATAAAGTCTGTTTTGCCACTTGGTTGCAAATATAATGCGGATATGGTCACAAATGGTTATAAATTGACTAGAAGAGTAGCTGAAAAATTAAAAGACATGGACATCCACTATATTCAAGTTACTTTAGATGGTTCAAAACAAGCCCATGATAGTAGAAGGATTCTCCATAATCATCAGCCTACCTTCGAACATATATTGGACAATATAAGAGAATGTGCGGATATTTTGAATATTTCGATAAGAATTAATGTTGACAAGACAAATATAAACGAAGCAACAGAAATATTTGATTGGCTAGAAAGATATGGTTTAAAAGGTAGAGTTGGTTATTATTTAGCACCAGTAGATGATATTAATGGAGTATGTAATAATCATATATGTATGGAACGACCACAGTACGCAAAAGAAGAGATTGCGTTTTATAAAGAAGGGATTAAGAGAGGCTTTATGTACCAAGGTGTTAAGCCGAGCAATTATGGTGTATGTGGAGCAATTAGCTTAAATTCATTTGTGATAGGTCCAGATGGAGCGTTGTATAAATGTTGGAATGATATTGGATATAGTGAACGAAGTATCGGTAATTTGGAAAAAGGAATCAAACTTACAAATAAATTTGTAGAATGGCTTTCCTATGATGTCGTAAAGGATCAAGAATGTAAAGATTGTTCATTTTTTCCAGTATGTTATGGTGGGTGTGCTGCTTATAAAAATAAGATTTGTTCTTCAGTAAAATGGAATGCAGAAGAGATGTTGGAGCTGATGAAAGAAATGGCTCAATGAAATAGCAGGGAGAATTGGAATGATAAAATTTTGCAGTAAATATGTTTTTCAATATAAAATAGAATATGGGATATATTTTTTGTTGGGTATTATACTGTGCGGGTTAAATACATTTATACCGGCTGCTATGGGACAATTTATTAATATGTTTAATGTGGAAACAACATATTCAGCAATGTTAAAATTCATATTTTTATTACTGTTATTGTATGTTGGTAAGGAAATTGTCTGCTATGTCAATAAAATACTTTATATAAGGATACAGACTAATGCAGCATTTTCATTAAATTTCGAAATTGTAAATCATTTAAAAAAAGTTTCGCCACTCGTAATTGGCAGAACTGATTTATCGTACTTATCTCAAAGGATAAACAATGATGCGAATGATGTACTTATTTTTTTCATCAGCTCCTTGACTGAATTGATATTTTCAGTTTTTTCAGCGGGTATAATCTTATTTATGATTTGGAAAATGGATTCGATTGCTTTTATAGTTACAATGTTTTTATTAGCACTTTATTTTTTTATATATATTGGCTTCAAAAAGCGTATTTATAATTGCAGTTATGGAATGAAAGAGGAGAAATCCAATTTCTTCTCCAGACTGCAGGAACAATTAGAAAAAATAGAGTTTATAAAAATACATAGTATGGGTTCATTTTTTTCAAATAGGTTAGTAGCATCATATCAAAAATTATATCGATCTATATTTAAACAACAAGCGACTATCCAGGCATTTGCAAATCTTGAAGGGATTGTAGGGGCAATATCTGTATGCATTTTACTTTGGATTGGAGGAAAAAAGATACTTACTGGAGATATGCAAATAGGATATTTCTATATGATTTCAGTATATTTTAATATGATTTTGGAATATGGAAAAGAAATAGTGGCATACGGTCAAGAATACCAAGAGGCTTATGTATCCTTTGAACGTATAAAATCTATTTTAGAAATTAAGGAGCAGTCTAAGGGGTGTATAAGACTTAATGAAATCAAACAAATTAGAATTCAGGATTTGAATTTTGCATATGACCAGAAAGAAACCATAAAAAGTTTTTCTACAAACTTAAAAAAGGGGAAAGTTTATGGATTGAAAGGAGAAAACGGATGTGGGAAAAGTACACTTATTAAAATTTTAATGGGTATGTATGTAGATGAATATCAAGGGAATATAATATGGAACGATACAGAAATGAGAAATTTAGATATGGATTATATAAGAGAACATGTAATCAGTGTAACAGAACAGGAGCCGACTTTAATAGCAGATACAATATATAATAATATTGCTTTATATCGAAAGCTTGATGTAAAATGTATACAGAGAGCCGTTGATTGCTTTGGTGATAGTATTTTGAAAAGAGATAATTGGGATTTGCAAATTAATGAAAAGTCAAGTAATATTTCCGGTGGAGAAAAGCAAAAAATTGCAATTATTCGCCAAGTAGTGCAAGACGGTCAGGTAATGATTTTTGATGAGCCTACCTCAGCTATGGATGAGAGTGGAAAAAAACAATTTTTACAGTTGATCGATCAAATTAAAAATCATAAAATAATTATTATTGTTTCACATGATAATGCAATCTTGAATACATGTGATGAGATTCTAATATTATAAGGAGATATGAAGTTTGCTAGTTGTCTTTTTAATAACAGGAGTGTTTATATTATTAGGCATATTATACATTTTTCATCTGAAGAGGGAAATTAGAAGAATTATAGAATGGATAGAACATAATGAGCATATCTACTCGGTCAATGTATTTGATAAAGATATTGAGAACCTTGCACTTAGTATCAACAAGCGAATTAAAGAAGATGAACGAAAAGAACATCAGCTAAAAAAACAGGATAAAAATTTTAAAAAGATGGTAGCAAATTTATCACACGATTTACGTACTCCATTAACTGTTATTATTGGTTACTTGCAGTTAATTAGATTAGAAAAAAATGTGAATGAACCTGTTAATAGCTATATAGAACATATTGAAAAAAAGGCGGATTATTTAAAAAAATTAGTAGACGATTTATATTTATTGTTTTGGAGTGAAGCAATAGAGAGCGAAGTTGATATGAAATCAGTCAATATTACAGAGGTAGTCACTTCTTTGTTAAAGGAATATATTCAAAATTCAAAACGTGCCTCAGAACAATTAGATATTAGACTGCCACATGGAAACATTTGGATACTTGCTCAAGAGAAAATATTAATTAGAATTTTATGTAATTTAATAGATAATGCTTTAAAGTATAGTACTGGTGATATAATGTTTTACATGTGGGGAGAATCCGAGTATTGTCATATACAAATAAGCAATCCTTCTGATTATATTAGTGATGAAGAATTAAAATCTATATTTGATTTGTTTTACACAAAAGATGAAGCAAGGACAAAAAGCAGTGGTATCGGATTGTATGCTACTAGAAAGCTAGTAATACAAATAAGTGGTGATATTCAAGTGAATTATGAAGCGGGAATTTTCACTGTCAGTATAAAGTTGCCCTTAATATGAAAAAATTGGTCACAGTAGAAAAATAAAAGATATGGTTACTGCATTTTGAAACCCTGAAAGTGAAAGCACTGTCCATTTTTTGAAGAGTCTTCTGGAATACAATAGATTATTATTCCCTGCGATTGCTGTTATGCTGTCATCCTTGAGACAGAATACGTGGTAGTTCGGAGTGGTTTTTGTCATTTCACTGGGACGGCAGAAGGAAAACTTATAAAGCATAATAGAAGTGGGTATGTGAAAGTGGCATATCCACTTCTATTGTATTTAGAGAAGAAATCTAAGAGTTCTTCGGGGAAACATCTTCATTTAGGGATAATTCCTCATACGCAAGTAAATCCGGAGTAACCTTTTCTTCACCCGAAAGGTTTGCTACATTCCGGAAATATAGGCGATAATAATGTCCAGATAAAAGGCGGATATTTTTATCGAATGTAAAGTGATATTCTTTCTGGTCAGTGGAACGGAAAATAATTTTCTGTTTCTTGGTAAGTGGGCTGACTTCACGTTTTGTACAGGTTCCAGTTAATTCGGTATAGTCATGCATCTTGATGGTATGTAGCAGACTCACAATTCGTATGGCAGTTCCAACACCGATGCAAAGACTCATAAGGAGAAATATCTGGTCGTCTGTTATAAATCCGTAAATACATCCAAATAGGACACAGAAAAAGCCGATTGCCCCATGGACAATCAGCTTATTAAGAAATGGTTTTGGCATAATTTGCTCCTTCCTATAATTTTTCAAATGCAATCTGTTTATTGAGGTACAAATTACTGATGGCTTCCAGTACAGGATAACCGGCATGGGTGAATTGGATATCCTGTGCCAGGGTACGGAATGTTGCATCCGAGGTTTCATAGAGCTGCGTCAAAAGTTGCTCTGTATTTTGTGGATGGATGCCCTGTTCTACACAGGTTACAAGCTCTGCCGTAGAAATCTGTACTTTTTTTGCTATTTGGAGTACCGTGTCCTCTATAGCAGTCCGTGCCGGCTTTTTTAGATAATGGATCAGTTCCTTTGTGTGCAGTTTTTTCTTCATGCAGAGATAGATGCAGGTAAAAAGCCGTACTGAAAAACTGTCCTGCAATGGGCTGATATAAAGTTCTCCTAAGAGGCGGTACAGGGCATCCACACCAGTTAAACCATCCCCTTTTACAACCAGTCCTCGAAGCAGCAGCCGATTCAGGTAAGGTTCAATGGGGATATTTTCCGAACGGTGATGTTTTTTCAAGCGTTCGGAAAAAGCAGACTGCAATTCATGGATCTGTCGGATTTGAAATGCGAGGCTGCTCCACAGAAAGAATTCTTCTTCTGTCAGTCCGTATTCCTGCCGGTTATTGATAACAGTCGGTGTTTTATGTTCCTTTATGGAATCCTGGAATCGTAGGATTCCGACTGCAGTATAAAGTGTCAGCATAATCGTTCTCCCTTCAAGATAAAAGAGTATATAATTTGGTATCCTGCTGTAAGTATTTCCGGGCTTTGCTTTGCCATGCCCGGACATGATTCATTGGGACACCATAATGTTTGGAAATTTCTTGGTTGGTATATCCTTTTTGCTGCAGGAGCAGGGCATGTATTCCTTTTCTTAGTGTATTGCAGCTTCTCGCTTCTAAGGACTGCAGGTGCTTATAAATGGGTTCCTGGTTCATACATTGTTCCTGCCATAGTTCGGTTTTTTGGTCTACAAGCAGGGGTTCCATGTCAAATTCGGAAGATGCATACATGGAACAGGTGTATTTTCGTTCTTTTTGCAGTTTTCTCCAATAACTGTAAATGGCATTTCGTATGGCAACTCTGGCGTAAACTGCAAAGGGACGGGTGTTGTCATAGTTCATGGCGGCTTTGCATAAAGCTAAGTTTCCGGCTTGCAGAAGGTCTTGCTGCTCATCGTATGAGACATAAGCACAACGAGTAGTCAATTTTTTTACCATTTCAGGTACCAAATATAAGTACTCCTCTGTCAATCGGCGTTCATCATCTGTCATCGGGATGATCATACATATCCCCCCTTTCAACCAATGGCCCTGAGAGGGATATGGTTATTCTCCAGAATCTTCATGGATTCCAGAATTAGTTGATCACACATATAAGTGCTAAATTCTCCGATGTGTGCTTCCTTGGCAGTCAGACAGAATTTATCAGCAATCCAGCGGTAAGCCTCCGATTTCGTAAAGATGTGGTTTAGCCATATCTGGTCAAACACCCGGTGTGCTTGGATCCTTTTTTGCCGAAGCTCTTTGTTTGCCAGTTTTCCTTTGGCATTGGTAGTGCCAGGATGAACTCCTACATAAGAATTACACTGTGGGAAGTGACTGCACACATAGAGTTTTCCATCTTTCGCTTTATTTCCATATACATAGGACGCATCCCTTAAAATTGCGATGCTGCCGCAGTATGGGCAGCGGATTTGTTTCTGTTTCATAAAGATTCACCTCGCTTACGTGTTTTATACGTATATTGTAAGAAAGCAGGTGATGAATTCCCATAGGATGGGCATAGAAACTACTCCCAGATTCGGACTAAATGGCACAAAATGGCAGAAAATCTAAGAATAGAACAGTGCCTTGATAAGCGGAAAGAAACCGCTGTCTGCAAAACGTGAGTAATTTACTGGTGTAAAGATGAACCCTGCACAGAAAATCCGGATGACATAAACAGAAATCAGAGCTATACATAGCCGATACAGATTTCTGGTGCGTCTGCTCCAGGGCTTTCTCGGACGAAACTTCAGGTACAGGATTAAAAGTGCAGGAATAAAAATTAAGTTCGTAAATATTGTATCGATTCCTTGAATCATAGCAGTGAAATTCAACATAAAATCGCCTCCTTTCTTATCCTGTACGCAGAAAGTACCAAAAGTGCAACCTTTTACCAGTAATAATGGGATGCTTCCTGATGCCGCAGTAAAGCAAAACAAGGACATGGCTTATCGGTCAATGCTTCTTTTGCAAAGTAGAGTCCATATAAGGACTGAAACTGTTCCAGTGTTATGGCGGACAGGCATTCCGTTGGTTCCGGTATGCGGGAGAAGAGCATACGGGCATCTGCCATGGGCAGGATACAAGGACTGCCGTTTTCATCTGGATGATATAAGAAGTGTGGGCCATTACAATAACCTGGGGTTTTACAGGAAACGCAGCGAACATAAATACAGGAATGCCAATTTCCATCACAAATATCTAAAAAATGCCGGATGTGCTTGGCATCGGCATTACAACGAGATTGTTCCATATTCATCACCTTTATAGCAGGCAGCCGTAAGAAGCTGCCTGTGAGCATATTTATTGATAGTTACTTATCTTTTTTTCGCTTACGGATATATAAAATACCAAATCCGGCAGCAAAGAGGAGTGCGGCACCTGCCAGTAAAAGATAAGGAAGAATGGTTGTTTCATCTCCAGTCTTGACTGGTTTGGAAGGTTCCGGTGTGTCTTTTGGAACTTCCGTAAGTTTTATCGTCTGTCCTTTATCGTCCAGATCCTCATGGGAAGCAATTTCAAGTGCTGTTTCTCCTTCAAGGGAAAAAAGTTTTTCAAAAACGACTACATCATGACCAGCCAATGTGCTTCCATCAAAAGTGAAGATGACTTCGACAGAACCATTGGAATCCTTTGGTGTAAATTCTGTTTCTGACGTGACAGGTTTTCCATCAATCAGAACTTCCTTTTGGGTTGTTTTGTCCATCAGTGTGCCGACCAGTTTGTATGGAGTATCCGGAATCAGATTTTGGTAGGATACGGTGTCAATGATGGTTACTTCTTTCGTAGCAACGGCTTCCTGATCCCCATCCGCTTTGTCCTTCGCAGTAGTTCCAATTCCTGGGAAGTAGATAGACTGTTCATGGTCTTCTATATCGGCGTGAACAGCAATCTCTTTTTCCTGATACGTTAAAGACTCAAAGACAACAATTGTTTTGCCGGACAGGATGCTGCCATCAAATGTAAAGGTAAGTTCAATACTGCCAGAGGCATCTTCAGGAGTAAAGGTCGTAGTGGCAGTAATCGGTTTACCATCTGCCTGAAGAGGCTCTTTTGTCTCTTTGTCCATCAAGGTACCGGTAAGTGCATACTCTTTTCCTGGAATTAGGTTACTATATTTAACCGTGTCAACGATGGTAATCTCTTTATCGGTTTTGGTAAAATGATCTCCGTCTGCTTTATCTTTTGCAGTAGTAGCGATTTCTGGGAAGTAGATGGTCTGCCCATTATCTTCAAGATCTGCGTGTGTTGCAAATTCTTTGCCGTCATAAGTAGCAGATTCAAAAACAACTACGGTTTTTCCGGCAAGGGAGGTCCCATCAAAAGAAAAAATCACATCTACCGTTCCAGAGGATTCTTTAGGAGTAAATGTGGTTTCGGCAGTAACCTCTTTCTTATCTATTTCGACAGGTTTTCCGGTTTCTTTATCCATAAGGGTTCCAGTCATAACATATTCTTCGCCGGGCAGAAGATTTTTGTAAGCTACCGTATCTACAAGGGTAACTTCTTTATCTGCTTGGGAAAGATTCATATCTGTTTCCTTATCTTTTGCAGTGGTCCCGATTTCTGGGAAATAGATAGTCTGATCCTGATCTGTAATGTCCGCATGAACAGCCAGTTTTAAATCCTCCTGGTACAGTTCCTCAAATACTACGATTGTTTTGCCCTTCAGAGAAGAGGCATTGAACGTAAAGGTCACTTTTGCAGAACCAGAAGATTTTTTTGGTTTGAAGGTGGTTTCTGCTGTGACAGGTTTTCCATCTATTTCAATTGGCTTTCCGGATTCCTGATCCATCAGTGTACCGATGAGCTTATAAGACTGTCCCTTCTTTAAGCCTTCGTATTCTACGGTATCAACCAGAGTGATTTTTTCTTCTGGTTTGGCAAAGTGGGAGTTGCTGTCTTTGTCAAGGGCAGTAGTTCCAATGGTAATCTGATCATCCGTTAAAGTTCCCATATCCACGACTACGTGATTTTTGTATACAGAGACCTCAATTTTTAAGAGGTTCATACCTTCATTGGAATCGCAGCGTTGTTCTTCCAAAATATAGGTATCATAAATCAGGGCTCCTTTGGCATCATCAGGTTTAGAAGCGCCAAACCAGATTCCGTCTTCAGAAGTTTCCCCACGATTGGTATTTGTAGTGTGCTTATTCCATTCTGAGGAAGTACTGGCATAGCCATTTTTGTCTGTTACAATGGTATGACTTTCTCCTGTAGTTTTGGAGGTAATGGAAAATGGGACATTTGCCAGCCGGTTTAAATCTCCGTCAGAGACCTTTACGAATTCTAAATCGCCACGGATTACCTGATTGGAAATCGCTGTTTCTTTTGCAGTTAAATCCAAAATTTTCCCATTTTCTGTGATATGAAACTCCTGAGAGAGTTTGCCCTCGTTCAAATAACCTTCCGGTGCTTTTGTCTCATCAACCCGGTAATGACCATAAGGGAGCGTATCTTTTTTGGTGGAAGCAAGCCCCTTTTCATCTGTCTTCAAAGTGAGAACTACTTGATCTTTTTCGTAAAGGGTTCCATCCACAAGAACAGGATTTGGACCAAGATTGGTGATTGTAAATTCTGCATCCTTTAAAGAAGCATTTCCCTGTGGTTTGGCTTCTCCTGTTTCCAGATCCCGTTTTTGGATTTTGACACCGCCACGGATAATCTGGTTAGAAACAGAAGTCTCTTCTGTTGTTAAATCTACGATTTCTCCATTTTGGGTGATGTCAAATTCAAGAGCCTTTGCACCATCGGTTAGGTATCCGGAAGGCGCTTTGGTTTCTTCTATCCGGTAATGTCCAAGGGGCAGGGCATCAGCGGCACTTGCAGCAATACCATGTGTATCCGATTTGATTGTAAGCACTGCCTGACCATTTTCATAGAGCTTTCCACCTACCCATACTGGCTGTTTGTTCAGAGTGGTAATGGTAAATTCGGCATCTGCAAGAGATGCGGTTCCTTGTGCTTGTGTTCCCTGAGTTTCCAGATCCCGCTTCTGAATTTTGACGCCGCCTCGGAAGACCTGTTCTTCGACAGAAGAAGCGTTATAAATAGAGATAGTTTCTTCCGTACCGGTACTGGTGATTTGCTGCACGAAAACAGATTCGTTTGGAAGATAGCCGGCAGGGGCTTTGGTTTCCTGTACGGTTACTGTACCCAGTGGGAAGCAGACGGTCTTTCCATCACTGGCATAGAAAAATTCATCCCCGGATACCAAATAATCTTTTGTAAAATGGATTTCTCCAGAGGCATCTGTTTTCAATATCCAGGTGCGAACCGGTTTCTTACCATTTGCTCCGGGATCGGTAGCTGACTGCTCTGTATAGAATTTTATTGTAAATTCGGCATTGGCGAGAGAGCCGGTTCCCTGTGCAGAATTTTGCTGTGTGTCAGCATCCAGCTTTTTAAGGAGCAGTTTTACGGGATTATTTTGAGGAATATCCTTTACTTTTACGGTAGATGTTCCTTCTGCTTTTACCGTAACATTATGGGCGGAAGTATCTATAGCAAATCCTTCTGGGGCACTGATTTCTTTGACGGTGTAACTTCCTTCAGCCAGTTCTTTGGATTTTGCATATCCTTTTTTATCGGTAACAAGAGTTTCTACCAGTTCTTCCCCTTTGTAGATTCCGTATTTGGCTCCTTCTAAAGAGTAATTGCCATTTTTATCGGAAATATCGGTATTGGCAGAGGATTTCTGCAGTTCGATAAAGCCGTTTGGAACCTGATACCAGCTTCCTGCAAAAGTTTGGGAAGCATTGCCAGGAACGATAAAAGCACGGAAGGATTCTGGTGGGGCAGGAAGCCCTTCAATGGCGTTGGCAACTTCCAATGCTTTGTCAATATAATTTTGAGGTGCGCCATGGAAGGCACCGGTGTCCCCGTTATTTCCAGCGTGGATATAGGAAACGACCAGATGACCAATGACATAAGAGTTGTCATCGGACCATCCTTGGAAATATTGATCTTTTATGAGCTTTTCGTAGCCGTATCCACCATTGACATAGTAGAGTGCTTTTCTAAGCGGGGAATCCTTTCCTAAAAGATTATAAGGATATTGTCCGGAAGCAGGTGTTTTCTTTAATGGTTCAACGCAATAAGCTGTATTATTACCATCAAAACTCATGCGGGAAGTATAATAGTCCCCGTATGGAATTTTGGCTCCTGCCTTATAATCAATGGTTCCATCTGCAGCATAAGCGGTATGGGCATTGAAAAAGAGTGTGCTAAGAAACATCGTGACACAAAGAAAAAGGGCGGTTAGCCGGATATGAGGTTGTTTTGCTGGTTTTAACATAAATCTCCTCCTTTGTTAAAAAGAAAAGCAGCCATATTCGGGCTGCAGGTAACATTAACCGACTTTTTTATCCTGGCGTTTCAAGATTTCCAGGAGTTCCTGTCGGTCTGTGGTAATTAATTCTTTTTCCAGGTTGGAAGCTTTAAATTCCACAGTGATATTATTGTTGTTTGTTGAAATCAGTCCGTTTCCACGTTGGAAATGGGTGATATTCATAACTTCGGTTTCGGAAAGACGAAGAATGGTTTTTACACGTTGTGCCTCTTCATCTTCCATGTTAAGAATAATTTTGGTTTTACAGTTATTGATAATGCCTTTTCCATATTTTCCGTCATCAAGAGCAAAAAAGTCGTTGAGGTCCTGGGTTGCAAAAATACCGGCACCAGAGTATGCCCGGATGATCTTGGCGATCTCCAAAACGAATTCAGCGGCCAGACGGTTACTGGAGGCACCGATGAGCTGCCATACTTCATCTACGAAAATGGCTTTTTCTTCGGTACGATTTTCTTTGGCTTTATCCCATACATAGTCCAGAGCAACAAACATCCCTACCGTTAAGAGATCACTGGAACCAGTCAGCTCTGAAATGTCCAAAACGGTATATTTATTGGTCAGATCTACATTGGTCTGCTGGTTAAAAGAGGAAGCAGAGCCATGGACAAGACGGTTCAGGATGTGAGCCAGTCGTTTGGTATCTTCAGTTTCCATCAAAACATCATATACATCTCCAAGAATTGGCATCGCTTTATAATGATCCGGGTGTTTGGGATCAATGAGGGATTCATTCTTATGGGTGATTCCCTTTCTTGCATAGGTTTTAATCAGTGCTTCGTCCAAAAGCTGTTTTTCCTCATGGCTCATATCTGGAATGAGCAGAGAAAAGAAAACGTGCAGACGTTGAATCTTACTGGCTAAGGCAGATGCGTCTAAAGTTGGACCGTCCAGCAGCTCATTGACAGAGTTATCTACTTTTCGGATTTCCATGACATTGATGCAGTTTTGGCTGGCAGGAGAAATCTGGATAAAGGTTCCTCCTACATTTCTGGCAGCCCGATAAAACTCATGACCTTTTAACGGTGCGATGATAAATACCTGGATTCCTTTACGCCGCATACGAAGTGCCATAGTCTGCATGGTAAAGGTTTTTCCGGATCCAGAAGTGCCAAGAATCGCAATATTGGAGTTTTTATATTGTTTGGAGTCAAAAATATCAGCAATCACTAAAGAGTTGTTATGCTTATTTACTCCAAATAGGATGCCGTTGTCATCGCAAATGCTGTAGCTGACGAAAGGATAGCAACTGGCAGCTCCGGTGGTTAAGACATTTCGTTTTGAGAGTTCATAGAGCTTCTTATCCAGGTTTACAAGAGGAAGGGAAGATAAAAATCCCTGTTCTTGCAGGAAGTAACAAGACCGCAGATCCATATCCTGTGAGATGAGAAGTTTTTTCATCTCCTGAATCCGCCATTGCAGTTCTTCCAGATCACCTGCCGTAATCGTAATCAAAAGATTCATGTAATAGAAATCTTCATTATTAGCAAGTCCCTGTTTGAGGAAATAGCCGGAACGGATGGCAGAATCCAGATCATCAAAATCCGCATTGGTATCAGAGGCATCTTTGATCTTTGAACGGTTGATCCGGATTTGCTGTCCAAGACGTTGCTGGATCTTATCTTTGGGCTGTTTATGCAGAAAAAAGTCAATGTCAATTCCTTCGCCAGCATTGATAAGCAGGGACAGCCAGCCTGGCATTACTTTTGCTTTGTAACCATCGCACGGCACCAGCAGGTAAGAATGGTAGATGCCATTTACCAGCACATAGTTACTGTGCTTAAAGTCCAAAGACTCTGGTGCAATGAATTCATTGATATGGATGTTATCCACTTCCTGCTCACGACCAGATTCCATATAGCGGGTCAGTACCTGGTTAATCCGTTTTGGCAAAGGGGTTTCGGTACATTTGGTACGGTTCAGTAAAGTGTAGAGTACATCGGTTGTAAACTCATCTTCATTGTCATGAACCAGCACATCGTTGCCGCATTGATATAGAAAGGTTTTTGCGGTCTGTGCAGCAGTTTCCAAAGCTGCCAGGATTTCCTTTTCCTCCACCTTCCGATTCACATTGAAAGGTTCGTATTCAAAGATTAGGAAAAAACGTCTGGAAACCGCTTCTCTGGAACTTAACTGCCGGACAAATTGGATATAGTCTTTTTGTAACTGCCGGCAGTTAGGATCTGATTCCCGTTCCATTTCCAAACGGGACTGTTCCAGATGTTTGTTGATATCCGCTTTTTTGGAGATCATCTTAATCTGCAGTTTCACAGGGCTGATTTTTAGGTAGGAGATGAAGCTGAAAATGATCCCCTGTTGTTCCCTAGCACTGCGTAAGAGGAAATTGATCGGTTCAATCTCCAGGATTTTTACATAACGATGGTCTGTCGTGTAGATAACACCATTGGCAATCTTATCAATAGGAAGATAATCTTCCAAGGTGATTTCTTTTCGTTTTTTCTTTTTGCTTTTCCCGGAAGCAGCAGATGACTGGTTGGAAGCTTTATTCGCAGTTCTTTCTTTTTTTCGTTCCTCCAAAAGTTGCTGCTTTATCTGTTGTTTTTCAAGTTTTGCCTGCCTTTTCGCACTTTTACGTGCAACGTTTTGTTCTTTTTTTAATTGTCGGGACTCAAATTTAAGAATCCGGATGTCTTCACGAGCCTGTTTGCGTATTCCACGTTTTGTAGAAGTATCAAACTGCCGACGTTCTTTTTTTTTAATAGCAGAGGATTCTTTTGTCTCCTCTTCGGAAGACATCTGTGAGCAGTTCTCTTCAGAAGAAGATTCTGCAGGTTGTTTTGGATGCCGTTTGCGTTTCTTGGTTTTTGGTTCTTTGTTGCGGGGCTTTTTTATCCGGTACTTTTTTTTCGGCTCCGGATGTACATCCATACGGTAAATAACCCGGCGGTTTTTCAGAAAACGCAGAGCGTTCATTAAAAACGCAGTAATGCTTTCCCCACCGATTCCAATTAGAGAAATCATAGCTGCAGGCAGAGCAGTCATACAGAGAATAATAATCCTGACAGTGAGTGTCAGAGGCAGATTGATAACAGGAATGGTGATCAGGATTGCCAGGATACCGCCTTCGATGGCATTACGGATTTTAAACATTCCGCCCATAAAGGTCCCTTTTTCTATAAAATTGCGAGGGATGAAGACAGGATGTTGTTCTTCAGTATTGTTCATGGCTGCACCTCCTTTGGTTCTTCCATGGAAGGAGTTTCCGGAACTTCTGTGACAGGGGCAGCTTTTTCCGAATTCACTGAGGTATCATCATAACCGCCTTCTTGCAACTGTTCAATTTCCTCTGTTGTGATGGAAGGAAGTTTGTCATCTGTCGGACGTTCATAGATGATTTCTTTTCCAGAATCAGGGGTACGTTCCTCACCGAAAAAGAATCTTCCAGTAGAGGAAGTGTAGTACACAGGAAGAACGGACTTATCCGGAAGCTGGAACGAAAAATTAATATCAGAAGCATTGGGATAGGTAGTATCATCAGCAAGGAAACGGATGGAAGTTAGAGACATCTGTTTTACGTTTTTAAGATAGGAGGTCAGTTCTTCCTGAAAAAGTTTCACCTGTTCCTTGGAGAAAAAGTCTTCCAAAGCTTCAAAATCCTGAAAGCTTATGGATTCGTTATTTTCTGCTTGTTCTGTCTCGGTATTTTCATTATTATCGTGTTGAGTATTTTCTGTCTCGGATTTTTTGTTTCCTTTTTGGGATTTCCAGATGGAGGGAAAGACAAATCCGATGATAATTAAAAAGGCCATCATAAAGATAGCCAGAATTGCTTTTTTTCTGTTCATAAGTGTCTCCTTTATTTTTTAGCGAAGATCCAATAGGCATTTGCGGTTGCATGCACTTCCGTCATCATATCGAATTCACGGTTGATGTAGTTTTTGGAGGAACTGTCATTGGGATCATTGACTAATACTTTACCTCCAGCCGTTACACCACGAAGGACAATAAAATGTCCGCCACTGGTAAAAAGCCCAGCTCTTTGGGAACTGATGACCGGATGACCTTCAGATAAAGCCTGAAGTACCTGGTTGGGATCACTGGTCTGTGTGACAGCCCCACACCCAAAATGATCGGACGCTGCCTGGAAATAAGACCAGTAAGTGCCGACTCCTGGTTTGTAATAGGAATTTCCGCACCAGGATATTGCATCAATAGGTGTAATGGTAGTGCCTGTAAGATAACTGGCAATCATAGCAAAGCTTGTCGGACCGCATCCGCTGCTGGCGATGGAACCCCCGCCGTATGGAATGTTTCCATAGTCTGTCTGGAGATAGTGTGGAATCTGCATACCGTTTGCGGGATAGCTGCCACCACTGGCAGTAATTTGGTAATACCGAAGGACATGATCCACATATTCTTTATCACCATACAGGTCATAAGGCCAGCTTGGTCTTGCACACATCATATCAGAGTAGGCAATCGCATTTTCCTTGGTATAACCACCGTCACGCTCCATTGCCCAGTCAATGTATGCAGAACCGTAGTTGTAACCCTGAAGAGCCAGTTTAATCCGGTCTAAGTCCGTAGGTCCGGTACAGCCGGCTTTGTCGAGGGCATATTTTAATTCCTGTACTCCACATTCAATGGAGTATTCAGGATCTGTAATCCCATTTGGCACATGGGGATAGCGGGTATTAAATCCACCTTCCGCTGCTTGCATAACATCCAGCCCTCGTCCGCCAGATTCCTGCATCATGACTGCCAGAATTAAATCCACATAATCACTCATACCATATTTCGCAGCAGCTCTTTCTACAGCAGGGCGGTAGGACAATACCTCATCGCTAAGATTGATAGCAGCTACTATGCCGGAAGAAGCAGTACCAAAGAAAGCAGTCAGGTTTTCGGCATAGTTTTTGGCAAGTTCTTTCTGCTTGTCTGTAAGATGGAATACATGGTCTGCAAAATAGGAATCTCCAGCATAAACAACGGTATAGGTGTGTTTCGTAAAAGTAACCGTCTGTGTTTGTGCCTGCCCCTGTTCTGTGCCGGCTTCTCCTTCTGCATCGCCATCAACGGTAACTTCCATGGTAACTGTCTCGGTTGCTACATCATAAGAAAAAAGTCCTTCTTTGTTTTCACGGATGAGTTTCTTTAATTGGTTTAGGTTGATGTTTTTATAGTCATCCTGGCTGGCACAAAATTGTGAAATCAGCAGATTGGCATTGACGGAGATGCTGTATGTATAGGGGTCATTGATGGATGCAGTATCACCTTGTGGAAGACGGGAAATTGCTGCATGGATCTCTGCCAGAATGTCTTCATGGCTTTCTTCTAACACTTCAACGATGGCTTCACGGGAAGCACGGATGTTTTCACTGATCATAGAGTTGCTGTTCAGTACATCGCTTTGTTCGGTCAGACTTCCAAAGATCAGACCAGGGAGCATCACAATAAATAAAACCGGAAGCAGCAGTATGGCGAGAATAACAAGGAGAATTTTAGCGAACTGATTCCGGTTGGCTATGACTGCTCCAATCGCTGCTGAAAAAGGCCCGCCAAGGGCTGCACCATATCCTGCTTTGGAGAAAGTGGCTGCTGTTTTTAAGGACTTTAGGTGAGAAATGGTACTGGAGCCTACATCCATTGCTTCGTCAAGTCCAGAGCGTTCTGTATCCATCACTAAATCCGATCCTTTCTTGGAGGAGTAGGAGGAAGCTTTTGGACAATGGATTCGTTGTAGGCTATCTTTCCATCGCCAGCATCATAAGGAATTTTGGATACCGTATTTTCAGCATACTGTTTGTACCAGGTAGCTCCGTCTACAGATTGAACAGTTTCATAGGTTCCATGGGTAGGAGCCGTATATTGATCGGCATGGTACATAGCAAATTCCCGGCTGTCTCCATTGGAACCGGACTCAACTCCTGTTATCCTGCCGCCGCCAATTTCAACATTGGTATAGGAATGATCTGTTTTATCTTCATTTTGAATTCCCATGTAGGATTGAAATGCAGAAACAGCCCCATCACCTTTGATCGAGCCAACTTGACCATAGTTTCCCTGAGCAATATTGCTGATAACGTTATTGGCAAAATCTCCGCCCTTTTCAAGGGAAGACTGATAGAGTGCATTTCCGATACTTGGTCCTTCGGTATATCCGGTGGCTGCATTTACCGCAGAACGCTCTGTCTGCCTTCCAACGGCTCCGGCTAATCCTCCGGAAAGGAAAGAACTTTGTACTGCAGCACTTCCGGGAGAGGAAGAATGGGAACTACTATGGCTTCCACCTCCATGCCCTCGAAAGGAACTTGCAAGACCTCTTCCGGCGATTAAAAGTTCAGCCATCATATTTCCACCAGTATTTCCAACATTGACTCCCAGACTTGCCATAAAGCTGTCAATCTTTTGAGAAACCTTCAAAAAAGCAATGGCACACAGAAACCAGATAAAGACATTACCGGTGACCGTTTCTTTTCCCTGTGCATCTACAGCTTGCTGCACCTCTGCTTCTGTAAGTTCAGCGGCAAAGACCGGCATGGAAGTTACAAGAATCAGACAAGAAATCAATAGCAGGCTGCAGAGCAGTGTTTTCTTATGTTTCATAATCTCCTCCTTCCTAGAGTGATAAAGGGTTTGCAAGGAATGTTCCGACCATGGAAGTAAACAGCCGCAAACACCAGGCGTTCATTAAAAGCAAAAAGAACTGTCCGCCGAGCATACGGCACCAGCTCTTAAAAACATTTCCGGTAGCCTGGGAAGCACCCGTGGAAAACGCAACAGGTGCGGTGTAGACCAGAACTCCAAGTAGTATGTAACGTTCCGCAGCTTCAAAAAGCAGCTTGATGTAATTCCAGGCAAGGATCAGTACCAGTATGAGGGCAACAATGGCAACAGCACCATTGGCACATACCCCCAGGATTACTGTGATCACAGAATTGAATTTGGCAAATTCCAGTGGTGGAAGATCTTCAGTCAGAATCCAGCTATACGGGGTTCCTGCAATATTCAATAGAAGATCCACGATGTCCTTGGCATAGAATGTCAGGAAAAGGAACATAAATGTCCGCAGTGATAATTTGATTGGATCTTCAGCATCAATCCCTGTCCCCATAAAATAATTCTTAAAAAGCTGCCAAACCCAGTTTAAAAGGATGAGTCCGATAGCCAGTGCCAGAAAAATCTGGTACATTGTTTCCGCTGCTGGAAAATAACGGAGAAAAGTATCCATGGAACATCCCAGTGCACCCAGAACAGAAGTAGTAATCAAATCCAGAATGTTCATGACCTGTTCGGCAATCCATTCTACAATTCCGTCAAGTATTCCCATGACAGAGCCACCTCCTTATCTGCATTATCCATTCCACTGCCCGCCGGCAAAGAACGGTGTAATGTAAGCCATGATAAATCCCAGACCATTGAGAATCGCCCATGTAATGATGATTCGTTTGAGCCATGCCCTGGATTCATCCACGGTTTTTCCAGATTTGGAAAAATTCATCAAGAGCAAAGCAACCGATGCAGTTACAACAGCCGCAATGGTGGAAATCAGAATAATCTGGTTATATACGTCTTTCATGATTTCTGAAGCTTTGTCCCAGATGGTAGCAGCCATAACGGGTTGTACATTACAGGCAATCAGAGTGAAAGCGAGGAAGGCAGTATAGAGATATTTTCCATAGTTCCGATGATGTTTCATGCCCGGTGGGGCTTCTTTGTGTACATGGTTTTTCAAGTAAATGAACCTCCTTCATAAAAAGAGGGCAAAGTGAGATCTTTCACTTTGCCCTGGCTTATAGTTTTCCTGCCTCATAAAAGCTTCAATCCGGTCAATACGGAGGAACGCTTATTCTATATTTAGTTGTGATACTCCTTTCCATGCACTAAAAAACGCAGCTTGTACCAGAGAAGAGGCATTCCCTGGAAAGCTACGTTTTCGCTACATATAATTTTGACAGTATCATTCTAACATGGGTAGATTTCCCTGTAAATCGCAGAAGTGTGCCAAGTTGGGACATAAAAAGGAATAGTATGCGCCAACGAGGAAAGAAAAAAGACAATGTAGACAAAAAATATTACTAAAAAAAAGAATAAGGGTATATTGAAAATGTCTTAGATAGTTGAACATAAAAAATAAGCATATAGATTGATACTGGGATATAGCTTCGGGGATTAGGATTTATGTTTATGTGAATATGAATTTTAAAAAAGAGAATGAACGTATGGAATAAGATCTAAAATGAAAGGGGGAATGAGTATAATGAGGATTGGTGTGATTGATTCAGATGCCATATTTCAACACCCGTTTTTTTATGGCAAAAAGATAGAAATAAAAAGAATGAATCCAGGATATTGCATTAAAAATAAAAATTTCCCATTTTCTCATGCGGAATATGTATGTGCATGTATTTTGTTGGAAAATCCTACGTCTGAGATATTACTTTATAATATAATAGGTGGCAATGCTGGGAATGAGGGAGAACTACTTTACAGAAGTTTGGAAGCATTAATTGAAAAAAATGTAGATATTATTAATATTAGTTTAGGAGTAGAGATTCCATTCTCAAAAGAGCTGTATGATTTATGTAAAAAAAGTCCAGTGCCAATAGTGGCAGCACATGCAAATAATAACCAAACTGCATATCCTGCATCGTATGATAATGTTATTGGTATTAGGCGTGAGTTTGACGGAAATGTTATTCTCAAAAGGAGTGGAAATCAGAATTTATTATTGAATAATAAGACTTATGTTTCGTTTAAACAGTTAGATCAAGAACATTTGATGCAAGGCAATAGTTGGTATACAGCGAAACTTACGGGAATAATAAGTTGTTTTAGAGAAAACAAAAATCTGGGGATTGAAGATATAGTTGATTTAATAATGTCTTCTAGTCTGAACCAGATAAGTAGCGTTAAACAGAATAATTCTGAAAATGCAATTTTGGTAACTAATAGGAGTGATAACCAGAGGCAAAAAGAATTTATCAAACAATGTTTTTCTAAAGTTCATATTATAGACATAAATAATTTAGAAGCACAAAAAATAGTTGGTTATTACGATAAGTTGTTTATAGATATTGATAAATATAGCGATTTTATGTCAGCTAAAAAGGATTTGCTAAATTTTGTATATGATATCCGTGATGCTTATAAGCACTGTTATATTCGATATCCTTTTTTGGGGTATTATGATAGATACAGGTTTTTGACTGAGAAAGGAATTTTAATAGAACAGCTATATTTTTAGTAGATGATAGGAGAGTAAATGTATTCATTAACATTAGAAATTACTAAAAGATGTAATTTGAATTGTTCATATTGCTACGTGGAAAATAAAGAAAAAGTGAATATGAAATGGAAAACAGCACAATTGGCAATAGATATAGCTATGCGTGAGGCCATCAAGCAGAAAGATAAAACTTTAAGTGTGTATTTTATTGGTGGAGAACCTTTGCTTGCTTTCGGGCTTTTGAAAGAGATTATTTTTTATATAGAAAAGAAAAACGAACAAATTGGATTAAATATTTTTTATAGTACCACTACAAATGGAACTGTATTTACAACAGAGATTATAGAATTTATGATTGAAAAAAGAGTACGATTCAAAATTAGCATAGATGGTTTAGAGGATGTTCATAATGAAAACAGGAAATTTGTGAATGGTGTTGGAAGTTATAGTGAAGTTAAAGAAAAACTTGTATACAAAGAAGAATTTGAGAAAATGACAGGAATTGCTGTACATGCAGCACAACTTATTAATACTAATACGTATACTAAATTTTCAGCTTCATTTAGGCATTTACATGAATTGGGATTTCGATATATAGAAACGGAGATAAATGCCTATCAGAAATGGAATAAGGAAGATAAAATTTGTTTGTTTCAGCAAATTGATGAGGCATTTGAGTATTACATTTCTTCTAGAAATAGAGGACAACTATGGGTATGGAAATTTTATAATGATATGTTAGAAGGCTTTGTAGCAGATTATTTGCCTTTTTTCCCTTGTAAAGCAGGATTGGTTTCGTTATTTGTAACAGTGAAAGGAGAGTTATATCCTTGTATAGAAACTGGGAAAAAATATATGATAGGAAGTGTAGACAAGGGGTTAGATGCAGAGTATATAAGAAAAATTATTAAAATAGAGAAAACGCAAAATACGAGATGTTTACAGTGTAAAGAGTATAAAGAAAATAAATGTAGAATTTGCAGTTGTTTATTTGGAAATTACGAAAATACAGGAAATTGTTATATACCTTCTGAAATTAACTGTGAACTTACTCGACATGTAAACAATATATTTCGAGAAAAATATAGTGAAGAACAAGTAGCAATGCTTCGAAAGCATTATAGGAGAGAGTTGTAGTATGGGATATAAATATAGGGTGGTGGAAATTGGAGAATATGTTCTAATTATCCAAAGAGAAAAAAATATTTGTTTTAAAATGAAGAAAAAAGAATTTGAAGAAGAGGGTGACATAAAGATTCGGGAAATTATAGATGGAATTTCAAAAATGCGAAAGAAATATGATGTGACATTTCCTGAGAATAAAAAACAGATGAATACAATTTATCTATTTGTTACGGATTATTGCAATCTGAACTGTGAATTTTGTGCTATGCGTTCTAATAATAAGGATATCAAAAAAGAGAAATTGTCTCAACTTGAAGTAAAAGAACATGTAATTGATAAAATTAGGAAGGCTAACCCTAGAAAGTTAATAGTCAGTGGTGGGGAACCGTTTGTCCTAGAGGACATACTAGATATTCTTAAAGAGTTGAAGGAAAATATTAATACAAAAATAATTGTTCAGACAAATGCGACTCTATTAACAGAAAAGACTATTAAAAGCCTTAATGGAATTATTAATTCCATAGAAATTAGTACAGCCCATTATAAAAATACTGAGCAATTAAAAGAAAAGATTGCTTTATTGAATAAATACAAAATAGATGTAGTGTTAACATTTACATATCAGAATGAAAAGGAAAAGATGTTGCTTCGAGAAATCATAGATATGGCTGCATATTACGATGCTGATTTTTTGTTGCATTTTGTAGATTATGCAGGGAGTGCAGCAGATAGAGGTTATCCATTATTAAATTATCAAGAAAGGTTAAAGGTATACTGCTATTTTGCTAAATATATCATAGAAAAGGGCTATACGAATAAACGTTTTGCCGGAAATCTTTTTCATGCGGTAGAATTGAGCCATCCATGTTCAGCATTTGGAAAAATGGCTGCTTTTTTCCCTGATGGAAATATATATTTGTGTCATTCTCTGGTTAAAGAAAAATATCGAATAGGCAGTATAGAACAAGAGACGGATATAGAGCAATCGATCGAAAAAATATTGTCTAATGACAATGTGGAAAAGTTATTTTATATGCCTAATGAAAAATGTAAGACTTGCAAATTTAATTGTGTTTGTGGAGGAATGTGTCCAGCACTTATAGAAGAAGGAGTAGATTCTGACTGCACATTAAGAAAAATTATGTTTATATATAGCATGTTTATATTTGATAAAAATGAAAATATAGCAATAAATTTGGAAAGATTTATAAAATTTTGTGAAGAGGAAGAGTATCAGCAATTTTTGTGATATGTATATAATTAGTGAAAACTATTTATATAAATTTTTAATGAAAGGAGGAGTCAAAATGCTGGAACATAAAGAGAATAAGGAATTAACAGAGGCAGAAGTTAATGCGTATGATCTCGTCATTATTTGCTACGGTAAACTGAGAAAAGATTGCTTAACTGATTGCTTAGACGGTACTTATTGGTTATCACCAGAGCAGTAAGATGTGCTAGGAAAAACCCATTTTCAAAATCAGAATTTGGTTTTGAAAATGGGATTTTTCGTAAATTTATATAGAATTGAGGTAGGAAAAATGAAAGGCAATAATGAAAAAAAGGTAATAGGGCATTTAGCAAGACAGGATTTGAATAGTGTGAGGTTAAAGAAGTTTTGTGGCATTTTAACGATAATATTGTCAACAGCATTAATTATAGTGGTAACACTTTATTTTGTACAAACACAACGTTTTTCAATTCAAGATGCTGAAGGTCGGTATCAAGCGACATTTATGGATGTTAATTCTAAGGTTGTCAATAAAATGAAAGCCATGAAGAATGTTGAAATGGGAGAAACTAGAACACTGGGGACATTAAACCAGGGGACTTATAAAATTACTATAAGAACAATGACAGAGTCGTTACTAAAGTTAGGAAGATATCCCGAATTAAAGGGGAAATTACCTGAAATGGAAAAAGAAGTTGTAGTAACTGATTCATATTTAGAAGAGGTTCAATCAAAGGCCAAAATAGGTGATTCTATAGAGATAGATTTAGGAGATGGAAAAGAAAGCTATGTTATTGCAGGAATTTTACCTATGCAGAGTACTGCAGATACACATTCGATATATGTATCTGATAAATTGATTGAAAGAAAAATGCCAGGGGCTTTATATAGCATATATTTTAAAATTAACGATACTCAAGGCTGGAACGAAGCCGGAATAAAGAGTGAAATTGATAAAATAGCACAACAATTAGATGTACCAAAGGATAGCATTGTTTATTCATCTTATTATTTTTCTCTTATTAGTCAGAAAAGTATTCAATATATAAGTGTTATTTTGGGCGTGAGTTTAGTCATTGCAATTATATCAAGTATAGTTATTTATAGTATATTTTTTGTTTCTGTTTTGGAGAGAATTGGAAAATATGGACAGATGAGAACATTGGGTATGACTAAAAAGCAAATCAGAAAAATAATAAAAATAGAAGGGAATGTTTTAACTCTAAAAGGTTGTTTTTGGGGATGTGTTTTTGGGGGTATTATAGCTTACTTTATTCAACCAAAAGGATGGTATTTAGTGAATACTATTTTAATATCAGGTATGGCGAGTGCGTTTGTTTATTTTGTTGTAATGTTATCTCTTTATAAACCAGCAAAAATAGCATCTGCAGCCTCTCCAATAGAAGCATTACGATATTTTGCAGATACAGAGGTAAATATAAATAGGAAACATTCATATAAAAAAATTACATTGTGGAGATTAGCATTGTTAAGTGTGCAGCGTAATAAGAAAAAAACGTTTTTAACAATACTTTCTTTAGGAATTTGTGGAATAGTTCTTATGGCTAGCTCTTCCTACTTAAATTCTATTGATCCATATAATATGGCAAAAAAATCAATGCCAAATGGTGAAATAAAAATTGAACTTGGAACATACGGACCACAGTCTTATACGAGTAAACAATATTTTGATTTACAAAAAAATAATATTTTAAATCAAGAGTTGCTAAAAAAATTAGAGGATATGCAAGCTGTCGAATCAATTAAACAGTATAAAGGAACAGTTTGTGACATAACATTACCGAATGGCGATACAGATATTTTTGTTGTGGACGGAATACAATCGGGGGATATTACTAATTTAAAGAAATTTTTAGTAGATGGTGAAATAGATTTTAAGAAAATGCAACAGAAAAATGGAATTGTAGTTTCGGAAGCAAGTGAGTGGGAAACTTTATGGGATTGGGAAGTTAAAATTGGTGATACAATTAATATTTTAGATAGCGAGGGTGTACCAGTAAAATATGAGGTTGTAGGAATTGTAGAAAATGGTGCTGATTATGGCGGCTACAATATGGTGTATATGCCTTTATCTAATATGGAAGAATTAAGAAAAGATGTATTAAATTTAACTTATCAATTGAGTATAAAAACAACAAGTGATACAAATGTTTCAAAAACAGAAGATATGATTAGAAAGATGTTTCAAAATGAAATGCCTATCCAATTTACTACCATAGATGATGTTGCTGCTTCATATAAACAAAGGATAGATGCATATAGAAAGCCAGTTTATGGTTTAGTTATATTTGTAGGAATTTTTGGTATTGTTAATTTGCTAAATATGCTGTTTTCAAATATGGCAACACGTAAACGAGAATATGGAATGCTACAATGTGTAGGTCTAACTGATAAACAATTATCATCTATAGTAGTAAAAGAGGGAATCTTATATTCCGTTGGTTCGATTTCAATTTCTTTGATTTTTGGAACTATTTTTGGGATTATACTGTGTAATGTATTTAGTTCCTTTAGTGTTTTTGGAAAAGTGATATATCACTTCCCATTTAAAGAAATGACGGTATATTTTTCAATACTTATTATTGTTCAAATGATATTTGCCTATATAATTATTAATTTTTACAAGAGAGAGAGTCTGATAGATAGAATAAAATAGAGTATATCTACTAATAAAAGAATTTTATAAATTAATATATGGGCATTGTATTTGTTCTTTTGCTTCATAAACTGCAATATATTTTTGGTTTGAAAATTGAGTATGAGGGTGAGAAAAGATAACAGAAAAGGTAGGAAAGCGTTCAGTTGATTTCCTACCTTTCACATTATGGACTGTTAAATACTCTGTTTAATAATACGAGTGATAATCCCCACTGCAACATTCCGTTCTTCATCAATATGTGTCACAACAAAGGACACCTTATCTTTCTTCCCAACGGTGCGGCTGTCGTAGCAACTGTGAGCAATGGCGTTGACGCCCAATTCTAACCGGACAAAAACAGTTCCTTTGTGGATGTCTTCCACCGTTCCGGCATATTTTCCCTGTACCCGACAACTTTTCAGATTTTCTTTGCTGGTGTTGCCTTCCACGATTTTTACATCTGCATGGATGGAGAGCGTTTCTGGGGAATCTCCCGGGATAGTTAAGATTCGGACCAGAATATGTTCCCCTACCTGGAATCGTTGTCAGATTATTCTAGTATGGGTGAATTTTTTTTAATTGTAGAGGTTTGTCAAGTTGAGATGAAGAAATAAAAATTTGATATATAAAGAGTTAGCCAAAATGGTTCGATATATGAATTACAAGAATATTGTAAGATACAAACGGTTAATATAGTGATAAAATAATTACCAATATAATTGTTGCAATCAATTTGAAGAGATATACATATTACTGGAGGCTTGAGATGAGAAAAGATATTATAATTATTGATGATGATAGGGATTTATGTACACTCTTGCAAGAGAGTCTTTTGCAAGAAAATATTTGTGCAGATATTTCATGCAACGGTTTTGATGGGATAAAATCAGTAAAAGATAAGGAATATCAATTAGTTGTATTGGATGTGATGATGCCAGGAATCAGTGGTTTTGAAGTTTTAGAAAGAATACGAGACATGAGTAATGTACCAATACTAATGCTTACAGCGAAAGATGACAGCACCTCAAAAGTAAAAGGGTTGCGGGCGGGAGCTGATGATTATTTGACAAAACCTTTTGAAATGGAAGAGTTTTTTGCAAGAGTATTATCTCTAATAAGACGTTACACACGTTTAAATAATATGGCTAGTAAAGCAATTTTGAAATATGGCGATTTAAGAATTGACTTAGAAAGTGGCATAGTAGAATTGTCTGGTGAAGAGCTTAAATTATCTGCAAAAGAATATGATGTACTTATATATCTTGCAAAAAATCAAGGAAAAATTCTCACGAAGAAACAAATATACGAAAATGTTTGGAACGAAGAGTATGTATATGATGATGATAACATAATGGCAGTTATTAGCAGATTGAGAAAGAAAATAGAGCGAACAGCAGAAAATTCGTATATTCAGACTGTAAGAGGTCTTGGATATAGATTCAATAAGGAGTTATGAGATAAATGAAATTATTTTATGTGGTGCTAGTCATACTTTTATTTTATAATTTGGGATTGACACTTTATGTGTTTAAAATTAATAGAAGACTAAAAGAGTTCAATCAAATACTTTTAGAAATAGAGAAAGGTCAAAGCAAACAAAAGTTTCTATTGAAAAAAAATAATAGGATAGATCAAGTTGGATTTAGAGTAAATTCTATATTGTATAAATATGAAAAAAGGATCGAAGAGAGTAACATAGAGTTGGAAGCAAATAAGCAACTCATGACAAGTTTATCACATGATGTCAGAACACCCATGACAACCTTAATAGGGTATTTGGACGCTCTAGATTTAAAACTGGTAAGTTCAGATAAAGAGGAACAATATCTAAGACTAGCGAAAGAAAAGGCGTATGACTTAAAAAAATATATCGAAGTGTTATTCGAGTGGTTTAGGATTAATTCAGATGAGGAACAGTTGGAAATAAAAGCAGTTGACATTACTGAAGAAACCAGAAGGATTTTTTTGGATTGGATCCCTATAATAGAAGAACATCGAATAGGATATAATATAGAAATTCCTGAGAAAGCTATAATTGTTGAGATTGATGAGGATTGTTATATGAGGGCTATAAATAATATTGTGCAGAATATTTTTACTCATAGCAAAGCAGCAAACATATCAATAACAGCATCAGAGGGGAATGGTAAATTTAGACTCGAGATAGGTGATGATGGGATAGGGATAGCAAAGGAAGATTTGAATTATATTTTTGAAAGATTATACCGGTGTAATAAAGGAAGATCCGGAAAAGGGAATGGACTGGGATTAAATATTTCAAAATTATTGCTAGAGAAAATGGGTGGGACAATTAGTGCATTTAGTGAACCGGGTAAAGGAACAGTATTTTGTATTGAATTTTCAGTTATACAAAGGTAACAAAAAAGATGATACGTTCGAGTATCATCTTTTTCGTATTAAATAAATTACAAGGTTCTTGTCAGGTTTCTGTCAGGTTCCTGTCAGAAAAATATATTATACTGTAAAACATAGAAGATTCTGAAAGGAGAAAAACCAAATGTCACAATACATTATACAAACACGTGATTTAACTAAAACATATGGAGAACAGAAAAGTGTTTCCAATCTAAATATGCATGTAAGAAAGGGAAAGATATATGGACTTTTAGGGAGAAATGGAGCTGGAAAAACCACAACTATGAAAATGCTGCTAAACCTCATAGAACCGACATCAGGTTCCATACGTATTTTTAATAGAGATATAAGGCTTGAAGAGAAAAAAATATTACCTCGAATAGGATCACTGATTGAAAGTCCTGGATTTTACCCTAATTTGACAGGTACGGAAAATCTTAGAATTTTTGCGAAATTGAGAGGAATCCCAAGAACTGATGCTATCGAACAGGCATTAAAACTTGTTAATTTACCATATAAAGATAAAAAGTTATATTCGCAGTATTCATTAGGAATGAAACAGCGATTAGCTATAGCATTAGCGGTAATGCATGATCCAGAAATATTAATTTTGGATGAACCAATTAATGGCTTAGATCCGATAGGAATCGCAGAAATAAGAACATTTATAGAAGATTTATCTAAAAATAGAGGGAAAACTATATTGATCTCTAGCCATATACTTTCAGAAATTGCTGTTTTAGCAGACGATATTGGTATCATTGATAAAGGCGTACTCATTGAAGAGGGAAGTATGAAGGAATTAGAAGAAAAAAATGGAAAATATATACACTTCAAGGTTTCTGATAATGCCCAAGCAGCAAGAATACTGTCAGTGTATTATAAAGAATCAAATTTTAAGGTATCAGGAAACCAAGATATAAATGTGTATAATCTCAGTATATCAATACCAGATATAGTTCGTTCCTTTGTTCAAGAAGGAGTAGACGTGATGGACGCTCATTTGTGTGAAGATACTTTAGAGGACTATTTTAAAAAAGTGACAGGAGGGGAAGGAATTGCTTGATTTAGTCAGATGTGAGTTTACAAAATTGAAAAGAAGGAAAATCACGCTCATGCTGATTGTATTATCATGTTTTTTCCCCTTAATTGTGGTTATGACAACTAAGAACGGGATGTCTGGTGATCTGAGCACACATTATTTGAAAATGAGGTTTGATTTATCCTTTACTATGACACAGGGCTATGGTCTTGTATTCCTTGCACCTTGTTTAATAGGAATGCTTGCGACAATCTTGTTCTTTATGGAACGAGATAATGATACATTTAAAAATATTAGAACAGTGCCCGTGACAATTACCAAAATGATCCTTGCAAAGATCTGTGTACTTTTTATATATGGTACTCTTTTTAGCCTGGCGAGTGTATCATTTACAATATTCTTTTCATGGATATTGAAGGTTGGTATTATATATGATTTAGCATACAAGCTAGGATTTAGTATTATATTTGGGCTTGTGATAACGATAGCGTCACTTCCTATTGTGGTTATAATAGTATATTTTAATAAATCCTATTTAGTGTCTACATTGTTGGCATTTTTTTATTCGATTCTAAATTGGGGAATTATCGGTTTATTTGAAACAATGGCAGTGAAAGGTACCGCAAAATTTCTAAATCTATTTCCAGTTATATGTGCGATGGACTGGACAAGCGGTAAACTGGTAGATCATGTAATAAAAGATAATTTGTCAAAAGAAGCATATATTATGTTTCCGTCAGATATTTATGCATTTTTGGTATTAGGAGTAACATTGTTCTTATCTTTAATGCTTATGATTAGATTTTATAAAAAATGGACGAGGTAATTTAAATGGGAAATATTATATCAACAGAGTTATTAAAAATTAAAAGATATTCAGTTGTAAAAGCTGGATTAGTTATGATGTCGCTATCTGTGTTAATGAGTTGCTTTTATTCAATTGCAAGCACAAATAAAGTATGGGATTTTCAGTATTTTATACAGCAGGTAATTATTAGTAATTGTACATTATTTTTCCCGATTATTATTACATTAGTCGCTGTGTACATTATTTCCAGGGAAACAACAGATGATACATTAAAATCTATTTTAACAGTACCTATTTCATATAAAAAGTTACTTATTGCTAAATTTTGGCTGCTTTTATTTTTAACTATAGTTTTTAGTATTTTTAACGCTCTTTTGTCAATATGTTTTAATGCTTTTTTAGGATTTTCTGGAATGAATATTCATATGATGCTGATGTCAGCCGCTCAGATTATTGTATCTGACATATTGGTGTATATATCAGTACTTCCCATTATTATTGTTTGTGCTTTTGCAGAAGGAAAATCATTGCTGGGAGTTGCCGTTGCATTCATCTACGGATATTTTGCAACAATGGAAGGAAGTATGCTTAATTGGTTTCCAATCAAGGCTGCAATGATACTTGTTGATCCTAAATGCGGAAGCGAATATGGAATAACATATAAAATTCCTCCTGCGGCGATGTCTATAATTGGGGTTTTGGTGGTTTCCATACTATTGTTTCAAATGCTAAACAGAACCAAAAAGAATGTTTATATGAAATCAAAAAGAAAAGTAAAGGTAAAACAAACAAGACGGAAAGGGTGGTAAAAAATGGTGGATTGAATGTAAAGAAATGTTGTCCGTAATCATAAACAATTTTAATATATGTTTGTAAGGAAGGAGAAGAGAAAATACATACTGCTAGTCAAGTGAACTTAACAGAACCTTTTAAGGAAATGAGAAATGAAAAAATAAATATCTTAGGATGAACCTGAAGGGTTCTGTATTCCTGCAGTATTTTGTGAAAAATTAAATCGTATAGATATAGACATTTTGAATTTACATATGGTATCTATGCAAGAAGCAGTTAGGAGCGTGCCTTATGAAGAAAAATTATAGAAATCCAATGACAAGACCAGAAAATTTCATGAATCCGGCAGGAAATGTAATGAAGGAAATTAAAGAGGCGGATTTAAACAATTTTTCCGCAGGTGCTGGTGAACCAAGAGTTTCCGATGGGTCTCAGTTCTGTACATCAACAAAAGAATGTAACTGGGGAACAATTATGTTTGTTTGCTGTTAGTTTATGAGAGTGGTATGAAACCACAGGTATGATGACTACTGAATGAATAGGTTTGGCTTCTATGCATAGATATCATATGCAAATTCAAAATTTTTTACATAATGGAGGAGATTATTATGGATAAAAATAATTGTGACAATAATTCCTATTTTTATGAAAGAAATTATTATAAGGATGTTCCAATCAAAGATACTCAAATATTAGAATATTGGAATAACATTTTAGGTAAAGATGTTATTGAATCAATAGATGAATAATCCGGGGTGAAATCCATCACCTGTCCGGCGTATGGAAATCAATATTCCGTTTTTTACGGAATCACGATTCCGGAAAAAAGGGAATCGCATTTTTCCTAAAACCTTATAATGA
>NZ_JALIFQ010000023.1:0-96552 GCF_022867815.1 Blautia sp. NSJ-175 | reverse complement strand
TCGATCACACCGCCGACCAGTGTTACCAGGATACCCTGTGCCTGATAGCTCTTAACCAGGGCAACTGCTTCCTCTTTTGTAGGAGCGCTTCCCAGGATAACAGCAACACCGGGGATATCACCGGTTACAAGGGGTACACCCAGCTCACGGATCACAGCATCTGCCAGATGTCCGTAGCAGGGCTCTGTATACGGCTCTGCGCCGTCGATATATTTCAGAACTTCGATGAACTCTGCACAGAGAGCGGTCGCTACACCTGACATAAATACGTCATTTAATCTCATCTCTCTTGTCATCAGAGTTTTCACTACACCTAAAGCTTCTTTTAATTCTCCTAAAGTTTTAACCTTCACGCCTGTCACTGCATAGTAGCATGGTAAGCAGTAAGCGGTGTTCGGGAAGCTGACAGCCTTGTCAGCACCGTGCTGTTCGATTGCAGCATTAATAGCGCCTTCTGTTAATCCATAGACAGCGTCATTTCCACTAAATACGGTTTCAAATAATGTCAATGTTCTCTTCCTCCTGACCTTCTCATAATCCTTGGTCGATTATGTTTTTAATGTTTGTAATTTCCTCTTTTACAGTATTGCTGAAGTCATATGGAGACTTACCCTGACGGTCCGCATCCATCACTTCGGTGTTATAGTGAATGAATCCCAGCAAATCTTCCTGCGGTATATGCGCCTTCACAAACGCTTCATCCTCTTCGTTCCGAACCTTGTTGGCTACAACACGAACCTGTTTTACGCCCAGGTCCTTTGCCAGCCTTTTTACGTTCTTATAAGTCTGTACGCTTCTGGCACCCGGTTCAATGACCACAATGAACTGGTCCATGGATTCGGTAGTACCCCGGCCGAGGTGCTCCAATCCGGCTTCCATATCCATGATCACCACATCATCTCTGTGAAGCACCAGGTTATTGATGATCCTGCGGAGCATGACGTGCTCCGGGCATACACAACCGCCGCCGCCGGTTTCCACAGTACCAAGCACAAGCAGCTTGACTCCGTTCACTTCTTTGGAATATGTATCCGGGATATCGTCCACCTTTGGATTGATCCGGTAGAACTGATTTTCCTCATTGGCCCCGGTACGTTCTTCCACCAGCTTCCGCATCTTAGTAATGGGAACAATGGAATCCAGAGTTTCATCATCAAACCCAAGTGCCAGCCCCAGATTCGCATCCGGATCCACATCCGCAGCAAGCACCTTTCTTCCCTCATCCGCATATAAACGCGCCAGCGTCGCAGCAAAAGTAGTCTTTCCAACGCCGCCTTTTCCTGTTACTGCAATTTTCATGTCATTCACCTTTCCTGATAAAGATTAGATTCCAAGAGCAGCTCTCTTCTCTTCGATTCTTGCGATCATAGCATCGCCCAGTTTTTCAATATCTTTTTCAACTGTAAATGCAGCCTCTACCCATTCTCTTGTTCCGTTGGTCAGGATTTCAACCATTTCACTGGAACCTGCAGCGTACGGGTCAACACCTAAGAAGGTATCAATACCGGAACCAATTACATAGTTACCGATGGAAACTGCTTTTTCAGACATCCACTCAGGAGCACAGCCAACAACTGGAAGCTGGGAAATGTGCAGACCTGCGTCTTTTGCCAATGTAGCTGCCAGAACCAACATACGGCTGATATCTACGCATGAGCCCATGTGCAGTACCGGCGGAATGTCAGCCAGTTCACAAACTCTCTTAAGTCCGGCGCCGCAGACATCTTTCGCTCTCTTGTCCATCAGACCAGCTTTTGCAGCCGCCTGTGCAGAACATCCGGAAGCGATGATGATGATATCGTTAGCAACCAGTTTTTTCATAAGTTCAATATGAGCTAAGTCAGGACGAACTTTCGGGTTGTTACATCCAACCATTGCAACAGCACCACGGAGAACACCGGAGGTGATACACTCTAATAACGGTTTTGTGGTTCCCAGCTCATCTACCTGTGAGTTGGTTACGCCGTCCAGAGCTTTTACGATCGCTTCTGTGGAATATCCAACAGTTGCTTTCTGTTTCATCTGCGGAATATGTACCAGTTCGGGTTTTCTGTTTTTGTAGTTCTCGATAGCTGTCTTAACGATTAATTTTGCTTTCTCGCCTGCTGTGTGAGCATCGAATCTGATAAATTCAGAATCCGGCATCTGAGCAATCGGAGAAGTTGTGATGAATTTTGTGTGGAAACATTTGCTCAAAGGACCAAGTGCCGGGAAGATACACTGTACGTCTACGACGATCGCTTCACAAGCACCTGTCAGAACAACGTTTTCCTGCTGCAGGAAGTTACCGGCCATAGGAATACCACGGCGCATTGCAACTTCATTTGAGGTACAGCATACGCCGGATACGGTGATGCCTTTTGCACCCATCTCTTTTGCGTACGCGATCATTTCCGGATCATCTGCGAATTCACAGATCATCTCAGAAAGACTGGGATCATGTCCGTGAACAACGATATTGACATTCTCCTCAACCATAACGCCCAAGTTTGCTTCTGTCTCAATCGGCTTCGGTGTTCCGAACAGTACGTCTGAGAACTCTGTTCCCATCATGGAACCGCCCCATCCATCACTTAAGCCTGCACGGATCGCCTGTTTTACCAGTGCTTCCGGTTTGGAAGAACATCCCATGTGGCTCATATGTAAGGAACAGGAAACCTCGCGGTCGATTGCTCTTGGAGCAAGTTCATTCTTTTCCCACAGTTCCTGCTGTGATTCCGGTGCTCTCTTTAAGAATCTCTGAGTTCCGAAAGGTTTACCGTATTCCATCAGACCTGTCTCAGCAACTTCGTGTGCCAGATCATAGATATCTTTTCCTTCGGTCTCGATTCCCCACTCTTTTGCGATACGGATCAGTTTATCCGGATCTTTTACCTTATAACAGCCGTCAGCTGCAGATTCATATAAGGTATGGCAGATTTCACGGCCATGGTCAGAGTGTGTTGCAGAACCGCCTGCTGTAAATTTCAGGTAGTTACGTCCTACGATACCGTGTACATCACATCCGCAGATTCCTCTCGGAGCTTTTTTTGTAATACGGCATGGTCCCATTGTACAGATACGGCAGCAAACGCCTTCTTCACCAAATTTACAATGGGGTGTCTGATTTTTTACGCGGAACTGCCAAGCGTCAGCACCGACTTTTGCACCTGTTTCCAGGAGACGTGCAGTAGCAGCTTCAAATTCTTCTACTGTGGTTAATTTGAATTCACTCATGAATATCCTCCTTGTTTTTCGCCTCTTTTTGCTTTTTTATCCGGGTCCGCTTCCCCGGTTTTATAACTCCAGCTTGTCCACGATATCCCTGATCGCTTTTCTCACCGGTGAATCTTCCGGAAGCTTCACGATGGGTGTACCGTCGCAGTCGAAGTCATATACAGTTTCATCCTGCGGGACGATTCCCAAAAGGGTGAGGCCCTGTTTCTCTATCTCCTCTTTTGTGCCCGCATTGAGTACCCCGCCCGGCGCACGGTTGATGATAAGCCCAACCTGCTTCGGGTGCATGTCACATTCTTTTATCAGTTCCGCGATCCTGCCCACTGCCTGAACACCTCTTCTGGAGCAGTCGCTGACCAGAATCGCTGTCTGCATACTGGGAAGAACGCCTCTGCTGATATGCTCCATACCGGCTTCATTGTCCACGATGATATATGGATAATTCTTTTGCAGCTTTGCAAGCTGAGCCTGCAGAAGTCCATTCACGAAGCAGTAGCAGCCTTTCCCCTGGGTACGTCCCATGACAAGCAGGTCATAATCATCATTTTCAATCAATGCATCATCAAACTTGAATTCCATATAATCAGCTTTTGTCATTCCGGCCGGAATGGGATTTTCCTTTGACATCTCCGCACGGGCCACTTCCTCACGGATATCGCCCAGAGTTGCCTCAAGCTCCATGCCCAGGACTTCATTTAAGTTTGAATTCGCATCTGCATCTACTGCAAGAATCGGTCCCCTGCCTTTTTCAGCCAGATACTGGATGATCAGGCCTGTCAGGGTCGTCTTGCCTACGCCGCCTTTGCCGGCAATTGCAATTACATGTGCCATGAAAAGGGCACCTCCTAAAATATGATTTTAATACATTTTAAACAAGTGTGCGAAGACCGCATCTGTCAATGATTTCAGATACGTCTTTCCATTTGTTCAGAGCATACAGATGGATACCGTTAACGCCCAGTGCGCGGTACTCATCGATCTGTCTGATCGTGTACTCGATACCTGCCTCTTTGAATGCTGCTTTCTTTTCATCAACAGCAGCGTCGAACGGATCTTTGTCGAACGGATTCGGGAAGATCCAGTTTTTGGAGATGATCTCGCAAAGTTTACGCGGCATTACACAGCCATTACGTGACAGTGCCATATTGATTGTAGCAGCCTGATCCAGAATCGGCATAATTCCAACGTCAACCGGCATTGTAACGCCTGCAGTACGGATGGCATCCAGCCAGCGTTTGAACTGCTCCATATCCCAGCAAAGCTGAGTCATGATGTAGTCAGCACCGTTATCCTGTTTCTGTTTCAGGACAGCGATATCAGATTCAAGACTGCGGCATGCGATATGTCCTTCCGGTGAACCTGCTACAGCGATTTCGATCTTATCGCCGAATTCTTTGCGGACATAAGCTACCAGATCTGTTGCGTAAGCGAAATCTCCGCCGGTTCCTGTCCATCCGAATGGAAGGTCGCCGCGAAGTGCCAGCATATGATCTACGCCATTGTCCAGGTAATTCTGAAGCTGTTCTTTGATTCCTTCTGCGGTGTTACCGATACATGTAAAATGTGTTACCGGGATGGTTCCGGCGTCTTTGATCATTTTACATACATCCATGTTCTTGCCCACATTGGTTCCGCCCGCACCGTATGTACAGGAAATGTACTCCGGCTGGTACTTACAAAGATGCTCGATCGTTCCCGGCAGATTTTCCATACCTTTGTCTGTCTTTGGTGGGAACAGCTCAAATGAAAGGAGCATTTTGTTCTTCATTGCTTCAGATAATTTCATAGTTACTACCTCCGCTTTGTTTATTTATTTTTAAGGCCGAAGCCCTAAAATCGTGTGTTGGCACAGCAGAAAGTCCTCCATACTTTTTCTGCTGCTTACTGGCAGTCCAGCTTAACAAGGCTGTTTGCAAGGTCCACCATTAATATTTTACCGATAATGGTTCGCTCCTCGCCCATGATGTCACGTATGATAAGCTTTTCACCATCTACGTCGATTCTGCTCACATTTCTGCAGATGACCGTGTTGTCATCGCTTCTCTGTACAGTTGCAAGACACATAGCCTACGCCTCCTTCAAATGTTCTTTTACCAGTGTCAGTGCCAGGCCCAGACGCATATTTCCTTTCTGGAAATCAGCAACGCCTTCCTTGATGGTCTTGGCTGCATCTTCCATGCCAAGCTTTGACAGATTATCTGCCATCTGATCAAGCTCCTGTGCGTGATGCTCGTTGTGGGAAAGCATATAGTTCAAAAGTGCTACCACTTCCTCTGTACAATTTCCGCCACATTCGCCCTCTGAACAGCTGCTGCAGCCGTGGCTGTGTTCATGGCTGTGAACATGGTCATGCTCATGGTCATGTCCGTGAGGAACCATGTTGCCATTTTCGTCGTTGATTAAATGCATTTTTCCATCCTTTCCCTACTGCTTTTCCCGCTTTTGGGCGCAGTAAATGACAATAATTTATCAATAAATTCATTATACATGCTTTCGGCTTTTTTATCAAGTTATTCTTATGTTTTTTTAGAGGTTCAAGCGGTGAAAAACACGGAACTTCCGCCCCTGTTTTTTTCCACCTCTATCCTGCATTCTATACGCTCTTTTAACTCCGGCACATGGGAGATGATTCCCACCAGGCAGTCCTCCCTGGAAAGAGCCGATAAAGTCTCCACCGCAGTCTCCAAAGACTGCTCATCCAGACTGCCGAAACCCTCGTCAACAAACACGGTCTCCACCCGGATGCCACCCGCAAACTGCCCGATGACCCCGGAGACACCGAGGGCCAGGCTCAGCGCTGCCTGAAAGCTCTCTCCGCCGGACAGGGAACGGATGCTTCTCACCTTGCCGGTATGGTAATCATAGACATCCAGATCCAGGCCGGACCTGGACTGCAGATTTTCCTTTTCCTCCCGCACGAGCAGTTCGTATCTGCCTGAAGACATGTGTTCCAGCCGCCTGTTGGCCTCCTGGGTGATCATACGGAAATAAGCGGACTGCACATAGCGCTCCAGGGATATCTTCGGCTTTCCCTTCAGGCTGCCGCAGGCAGTGTCAGAAAGGCCCTGCAGAGCCAGCCTGGTCTTCTCTGTCCTGCTGCTCTCCTCAAACAATACCTGAAGCTGTCTGCGCACCTCTTTTGTCCTTTCAAGAGCACTGTACTCCTCCCGGAGTTTATTACGCACAATTTTCAGCTGCTGTTCCGCCCGCTGTATCTGTTCCCGTACCTCCTCCTCCGGGCACAGTTTCTTTCCGCGCAGGGAAGGCGCCAGGCTCCTGATCCTGATCTGCAGGTCCCTCACATGATTTTCATATGCCTGTGTTTCTTTCTCCATACGGTCCAGCTCTTCTCTGTCCAGACATGCCTCCATGGCCTTTGCCCTGCTTGGAAACTTCTGCTGTTTTACTTCCAGAAGCAGCTTTCCTTCTGCCTCTTTTCTTTCCTTTGCCAGCCTGGCTCCTCGTTTTTCACAGATCTGTGTCTCTCTTTCCGCGGCTGCCCGGCGCTGCGCATTCTCCTCCAGTCTTTTCCTGACCGCCTCTTGGGACGGAAGACCCGGGCGGCTTTTCGCCTTCTTTCTCTCCAGGCGCGCGTTTGTCTCTTTTATCAGTGAGGAGGCTTTTTTTTGCATGGCAGCACCGCTTTTTTTACCTGCCAGTACCTCTTCCCTGCGCAGATGCTCCATTCTGGTCTGCCATTCCTTCTCATTCTCCGCAAGGGCTGTCAGGGTCCTCTGCAGTTCTGCAGATGTCTTCTCCTTTTGTGCCTCCATCTCTTTCAGCGCTGCCTCGCTCAGCTCCTGTTTTTCACAGGCAGCCTTTGCCGGATGTACCCTGGAGCCGCATACGGGACAGGGTTTTCCTTCTTCCAGGTCCCTGGCCAGCAGGCCTGCCTGACTTCTGAAAAATTCCTCCCTGTAGGTTTCATAAGCGATTGCCTGCTCCTTCTGTGCCGTGATCTGCTTCTCTGCACTTTCCAGCAGTTCTTCCTTTCGTGATTCCAGTTTCAGAAGGACCTCAGCCTCCTGCTGCCATTTCCCGTAAAGCAAAAGCTGTTCTTCCAGCGCTGCTATCTCTGCGCTGAGCTTCTCTTCTTTCTCCGCAGCGGCTGCCTGGATAAGCAGTGCCTTTTTCTCCTGTTCCAGTTCCCTTGTCTGAGACTTCAGTTCCTTTATACGCACTTCCTCGTCAGTTTCCAACTTTTTTTTCGCTGCACAATCCTCGGCAAGAGGTTTGATATAAAGATTTGCCTTCTTCCCCTCAGACAGCTTTTTTTCCAGCTCTCTGATCTGTCCGGCCTGCACTTTTGTCCCTTCCAGCTCCCGCCTCAGGGCATCCAGGTTCTTCAGTTCTCCGTTATCCTTTTGTATCCGTTCCAGATTTTTAAGGGCTCTGTTTTTTTCTTTTTCCAGGCGCTGCTCCTCCTTCCGGCTGCTCTTTTCCTTTTCCCGGGAGGAAAGGATACGGCTGTCAAGAACCGCGAAAATATCCTCTTTTTCCCTGTCCCCCAGTGTACATTCCGGATGCAGCGCATCCCAGGACTCCAGGACCTGCCTGCGGCGCTCTTCCCTCAGCCTTTCTTCCTCCCGCTGCTGCATACTCATGCTTTTCAGACGGTCCGCGATGATTTTATAGAATTCCGTGTCGAATACTTTCCGGAAAATCTCGCTTCTCATGTCACTTTTTGCCAGCAGAAGGTTCATGAATTCACCTTGGGCAATCATGGAAACCTGTTTAAACTGCCTGTAATCAAGCCCCAGAATATCCTGCAGCTTCTGGTTCACTGCCCTTCTTCCCGTCAGCACACTTTTGTCCGGGCACTCCAGAAGCGCTTCATGCTTCCTGTTCAAATTAAACGTCCTGGTCACCTGATACTGCTCTCCTTTGTGGGAAAACAGCAGACGCACTTTGCTCATGGCCTTCTCCTCCACATAATCGCTGTGGAGATTTTCAGGCTTTCTGACTTCCGTGCTGGCTGCGTCGTACAGCGCAAAGGCAATGCCGTCGAAGATTGTCGTTTTGCCGGCTCCTGTGTCACCGCAGATCAGAAACAGCCCTGCTCTCTGACAATTCTCAAAAGAGATACAGGTATTGCCCGCATAAGGCCCAAAAGCCTCCATCTCCAGCTCTATCGGTCTCATACTCCCACCTCTTCCATGCTTTTGATCACCTCTTCAAGCAGCTCCTGTTCTGTGTCAGACATGGGAATCCCATTCTGTTTTTCATAAAATTCCCCGAACAGATCAAGGGGTGTTTTTTTCAGACACTGCAGCTCTGCACTGCCCGATATGCCACCGGATCTGCTCCGGCGGTTTTCGACGGCAAATTCCAGCATACCAGGAAATATTTTTCTAAGCCTCTCCATCGGATGCTCCAGAGTCTCCTCATCGGTCATGACTATGGACAGATAATATCCTTCTCTGTATTTCCTGTATTTTTCCGAAGCGAGGGCCTCCATGGTATCCTTTAGGACAGCCATCTCTGTTTTTGGTTCCAGTGGAAGCTTCCTGACGGACAGACTTCCTTTCTCTCTGAGCTCTGCCACAGTCACGGACTTTGTCTGATTCCATTCAGAAAAAGAATATTTCAGGGGAGAACCTGCATACCGTATCTTTACATCCCCCATTTTCTGCGGTCTGTGGATATGCCCCAGCGCCACATAGTCAAATACTCCAAAGACTGAGGCATCCACCTGATCGATACCGCCCAGGGAACGCTGTTCCGAATCGGAGATTTCCGGCTTTCTGCCTCCTGCCGTGACAAACTGATGTGCCAGAAGCAGGTTCCGCTCTTCCCTGTGAAGCACCGCGCCATGCAGTGCGGTTTTCACGGCCTCCTCATAAGTTTCCGGAATTTCCTCCGCAAATGGGCGGAGCATACCGGGCCGCAGAAAAGGAAGCATCCACACATGAATCGGGCCGAACGCATCACTCAGCACAATATGTTCCGGCCCCCCTTTAAACGTACCTGCAATATGAATCCCCTCTTTTTTTAAGATCCCGCTGGCAAACTGAAGCCTCTGGGCTCCGTCGTGGTTGCCGCTGATCAAAAATGTCTGTATCCCACGGACGGACAATTCTTCCAGAAACCAGTCCAGCAGCCCCACAGCCTCCGAGGAGGGAATGGACTTATCGTAAATATCCCCGCACAGCAAAACAGCTTCCGGCTTCTCCTCATCAGACATGGCCACAACACGGCTTAATATATACTGCTGTTCTTTCCACAGCGGCTCCCCAAGCAGCTTTTTTCCCAGGTGCAGATCCGCCATATGAAAAAATTTCATTCGATATCCTCCACTGCCATATTTTGGCATTTCGTTGCATTTTAGCTTGCACTTCTTATAATAGTAGCACGGATTTATTAAAAAGTTAATAAATTCGGAGTAAATATTTCACATTTCTATGGTAAACTGTCTAAGTATCCGGCAGAAATAACACAGTGAGCATGGATTGAAATAAGGTAATATTTAAAGGAGGGACTGTTATGTCTTTCAACGAAAAAATCATTCTGAACGATGGCCGCCAGATGCCGCTTCTGGGTCTGGGTGTCTACAAAGCCGTCGGTGAGAACGAGGTGGAACAAGCGATCGCAGATGCCGCAGATGCCGGCTACCGTCTCATAGACACCGCTTCTGTTTATAAAAACGAAGACGGCGTGGGGCGCGGAATCAAGGCTCTTACCATACCAAGAGAGGAATTATTCGTTACAACGAAAATATGGAATACCGCACAGAGAATCGGCGACGTGGAAGATACTTTCAACAGAAGTCTGGAGCGCCTGGGACTTGATTATGTGGATTTATATCTGATCCACTGGCCTGTGCCCGGCTGTTATACAGACACCTGGAAAGCTCTAGAAAAGCTCCAGACACAAGGGCGTGTGAAATCTATCGGCGTCTCTAACTTCCACATACATGACCTGGAAATGCTGAAAAAAGTCTCTGACGTGGTACCCGCAGTCAATCAGGTGGAATTCCATCCGCTGTTCAACCAGCCGGAGCTTCTGTCCTACTGCAGGGAGAACAATATTGCGGTACAGGCCTATGCGCCTCTTGCCCGGGGTGCCTATCTCCACAGCCAGCTTCTTCTGGAGATCGGAAGAAAATACCAGAAGACTACCGCACAGATCGGACTTCGCTGGGCAGTCCAGCAGGGAATATCCGTCATTCCCAAGTCCGTACACAAAGAACGCATCAGAGAAAATGCGGAAATCTTTGATTTTTCCCTGACCCGTGAGGAGATGGATGCCATTACTGCTATGGATGCCCACCAGCGCACTGCCGGTATCCCTGAGGATATGATTCCCTACTATAAGGACTGATATCCAAAAACATCATACATACCGGGGTTTTCCCCATACAAAAAGTACCGCAGGAGTATTTGATATCACTCTGTGCGGTACTTTTTCTTCTCATTTGTTCATTTCTTTTAATTTCTTCTGAGCGCTTCGATGGGACTCAGCTTCGCTGCTTTTCTGGCAGGGTATACGCCGAAAAGGATACCGATTCCTGATGAAAACAGGGTTGCGATCAGGATTGTAGACACCTTGATTCCCGGTGCGAATCCCAGGGTAGGTATGGAACAGACCGCATAGGCCAGCAGCACACCGATAATGATGCCGATCACACCGCCAATGCAGGCGATAATGGCAGATTCCGCCAAAAACTGGACCATAACAGAGGAGGTTCTGGCTCCCAGGGATTTCCTGATGCCAATCTCTCTTGTTCTCTCCGTCACGGACACAAGCATAATGTTCATGACACCGATGCCGCCTACCAGCAGGGAGATTCCTGCCACTAAGGCGATAAATCCTGTGATCATGTTCAGCATGGAGTTGATCTGCTTCATCTGGTCATTGAAGTCCTCCATGTCATAATAATTCTTTCCCTGACTGTAGTGGCGCTGGTTCAGCAGCGCAATGGCATCATTTGCCACCTGACCGGTATCTGCACTGCCGTCTGTGGTGATGTACAGATAATTGGTCACAGAAGTGTCATAGCCGAAATTCTCCATGGCCGTATAAGGAATATCCGCGGATATTCTTTTCACATCCCCATAATCCACGGAAACCATATTTCCCAGATTCTCCTGCTCCACGATTCCGATGATGGTAAAGTCCACAGTGCTCTGGTAGACACTGAATTCCAGATTCATGCCCAGAACATCATCTGTGCCGAAAAGGGAAATGGCATCTTTTTTACTGATCACACAAACTTTATTTCCTGTATCGATATCACTCTGGTTAAAATAGCGTCCGCTTACCACTTTCCACTTGGAAATCTCCTGCTGGGCCGTTCCTCCGCCTGTAACGGACAGATCAAACTGGCCCTTTGAGGACTGGGTCGTACCCGAATCGGAAAATATAGGGGAAGTTCCTGTCACTCCGGGGATTTCCTGCTCGATCGCAGCGAAATCATCCGCGTTCATATATTCCTCCCGCTTGAGCCCCTCTTCATTGGAATAAATGCAGATCTGTCCCCCGGCAATGGAATTGAGCTGCCGGTTCATCTCACCCTGAAATCCGGAACCCACTGACATAATGGTGATAACAGAGGAGATACCTATAATGATTCCCAGCATGGTCAGAAGGGAGCGGCCTTTGTTTGCCCTGATATTCTGCAGAGCCATCTTCAAGTATTCTGCTAACTGTGCCATAGGCTACTCCTTTACCACATCTGCAGTCTGCGCGCCGGACGTGCTGCCCGCAGCCGTCTCATCCACCTTCATGCCCTCCGCAAATCCGTCCGGAAGCTCAGTGATCACGGAATCGCCCGGCTTCAGGCCGCTCTTGATCTCTGTGTACTCAGAAGATGAAATTCCGGTCTCCACTTCCTGCCTGGCGATCACGCCGTCTTTGACCACATAGCAGAAGGTACTGTCCTTTCCTGTGTTCACCGCATTGGCAGGAACACTCACAACGCCCTTGGCACTGCCGGTCTCAATCGATACCTTTGCCTCCACGCCTAAGAAAATGTTGTCATCCGGATTGTCGATCTTAACCTCAGCCCAGATGACCGGCGCGCCTTTTTCATTGGTGGTAGCCATCTTGCTGATACGTGAGACAGTTCCCTTGTATGTATGGTCTGCTATGGTGATGGATGCCTTCTGGCCTTCCTTCAGCTTGTCATAATCGTATTTTGACACGGTCACATTGACTGCCACCTCCTCGTTGCTGGCAATGGTAATAAGCTCCATGCCCTGTGTGGCTGCAGAGCCCTGCGACGTGTCTGCTTTGGAGACGATTCCTGAAAACTCAGCCTGAAGTCCCTGTTTCCCCTTTTCCAGCAGTTCTTCCAGGGTAGCTGCCTCCAGCTCGGCTATATTGTTGGTGGCCTGCATCTGCGCTTTGGCTGCTTCTGTCACCTGTACACCATCCGCGCTGTCTGCCAGACTCTTCTGTTCGGCAAGTTCTGACTGCAGCTCTGAGAGCTCTGTGGTGGCACTCTCCAGTTCATTCTGCCACTCTACAATCTGGGCATCGGTTGTCGGATCAGAAGCAGACTGGCTTTCGATCTGATCGATCTGAAGCTGTGTCACCTCATCACTCTTGTCATTGATCTGTGAAGTCAGGTCATCGATCGCCGGCTCCATGTTTTCCGCCTGGGCCTTTAAATCCTTCATTTGTCTTTCCAGATCTGCGGTATCCTGATTATTTTTCTTTGCCTCGGCAATAGACGCCTGCAGCTCCTCTGCCTGGGCATTTAGCTGCTGCTGTTCGCCTTTCTGGGCTTCAAGGTCCTGCTGCAGCTTGGTCAGATCTGCCTGTGCCTGGGTCAGAGCCACGCTGACCTCTGTGGATGTCTGCTTTGCCCAATCGCTCAGTTCCCTTGTCCTGTCCGCAATGGCCGTTTTCAGAGATGCCACATACTCCTGGTAGCTGTCCACATTGGCCTGCAGTGTGGGGACTTTACCGGCTGCTTCATTGGCCTTCTGCTGTGTCTGGGCTGCCTTTGCCATACTGTCCTTGGAACCGTTTACCGTGGCGCTTACATTGAGCTGTGCCTTCTGGTTATCCTGTTCCAGTGTGGACACGTCAAAAGCAACCAGAGAGTCTCCCGGCTTCACCACTTCCCCCACCTTGAGAGGATACTGGGCTATAGCGGCATTGACGGGCGAAAAATATGTCTTTGTCCTGAGACTCTCCACAGTACCGCTGGTATCCACCTTTGCCGTCAGATCCTCTTTGGTGACAGCGCTTACCGGTACCTGGGGCAGAGCCTTCGGCGTCATTTTTGATGCCGCAAAACTCACAGCAATAATAGCCACAACGACACCGCCGATGATCAGCGGCACTTTTTTCTTTTTCTTTCCTGTTTTCACAGTGTCGGGAAGATTTTCTTTATTCTTTCTCAACATGGTGTGCTCCTTCCTCGTAATGCTCATTTAATCTGTCTGATTCGATTTTTCCGTCCATAATACGGATAATACGGCGTGCCTGGGCGGCAATGCCGTCATCATGGGTGATCAGGATAACTGTCCTGCCTTCCTTGTGCAGCTCCTTCAAAATCTGCAGGATTTCCTTGCTGGATGCGGAATCCAGGTTACCTGTAGGCTCATCTGCCAGGATCACAGGCGGCCTGGCGGCAATAGCTCTGGCTATGGCAACCCTCTGCTGCTGTCCGCCGGACATCTCCGAGGGCTTGTGGTCCATACGGTTCTCCAGACCTACCATCTTCAGGGCATCCCGGGAAAGCTCCCTTCTCTTCTGTCTGCCGAGACCTCTGTAAATAAGAGGCAGCTCCACATTCTCCAGTGCGTTCAGATTGGCGATCAGATTAAATCCCTGGAAGATAAATCCAATCTCCCGGTTGCGTATCTCTGAAAGCTGGTTATCCTTTAAATGAGATACATCCTGTCCGTGGAGACAGTAGGACCCCTCTGTGGGCACATCCAGACACCCCAGCATATTCATAAGTGTGGATTTTCCTGAGCCGGACTGTCCGATGATCGCAACAAATTCCCCTTCATCGATCTGCAGGTCCACATGGTCCAGTGCACGCACCTCATTCTCACCCGGATTATATATTTTGCAGATTCCTGAGAGCCGGATCAGATTCTGCGGCGACTCTTCTCTTTTCACTTCTGTATTGTTTTCCATACACACATCCTCCCCTGCATCTTTCATGCAGTGCAATTTTTATCATTGTACTACATCATTAGTACAACCATACATCACAATTATTAAATTGTCAATTTGGAAATCCGAAAACTTTTCTTAACGTTCCCTAAAGAATTCTTTAGAAAAGAAATGAGGGCATACTGCGCCCTCACTTCCAACTTTCATCCCAGGATTCAATTTTCTTATCTCTCACCATCAGGTCAGATACGGCCTCCGCCGGAGTCTTGCCCTCAAAGAGCACCCGGTTCACCTGTTCGATGATCGGCATCTCCACCCCGTATTTTTCTGCCAGTTCCCTTCCGGCTTTCGCGGAGAAAACGCCTTCCACCACCATATTCACCTCATCCATGGCCTCCTGCATGGAGCGCCCCTGCCCCATGAGAAATCCTGCCCTGCGGTTACGGCTGTGGACGCTGGCGCAGGTAACGATCAGGTCGCCGATTCCGGAAAGTCCGTAAAAGGTATCCGGACGTGCTCCCATGGCGATTCCCAGTCTTGCGATCTCCGCCATTCCGCGGGTGATCAGCGCCGCTTTCGTGTTGTCCCCGTATCCAAGGCCGTCCGCGGTTCCCGCTGCCAGGGCAATGACATTTTTCAGGGCTCCGCCCAGTTCTATCCCCAGCATGTCCGGGCTGATATACACGCGGAACGCGGGACTCATAAAGATATTCTGCAGATATTCCGCAGTTTCTTTTCTTTTTGCCCCCACCACGCAGGTCGTAGGCAGATTCCTGCTGACTTCCTCCGCGTGGCTGGGTCCTGAGAGAACGCATGCCTGGGAATTGGGGATCTCCTCCTCTATCATATCCGTCAGGGTTGTGAGGGTGTGCTCCTCAATCCCCTTCGCCACATTGACAATAAGCTGTCCGTAACGGATATAAGGATTCATCTTCCTTGCGGTAGAGCGGACCGCCACGGACGGCACTGCCAGAACGATCACATCTTTTCCCGCCAGCGCCTCCTCCAGACTGCTGGTAATGTGAAGCTTTTCCGGCAGTCTGACACCGGGCAGCTTTGCTTTATGCTCCCTTGTCCTTCGCAGCTCCTCCGCCTGTTCCTCCCTGTGAGACCACAGAACCGTGTCGTGCCCATTGCCGCAAAGCAGCATGGACAGGGCGGTTCCCCAGCTTCCTGCTCCAATCACACTTACTTTTGCCATGCTATCCCTCCATACTGTATTTCCTTAATGTTTCCCCAGATAAATCTTGTTCTCATTGCCGCGGATCAAACGCACAATGTTCTGTCTGTGCCGCCAGAAGGCCAGCGCCATCAGAAGCAGAGCCAGTATGTACATCTCATGGAGCACTCCCGGGTCCACATCATATCTGCCGATCTGCCCTGAGACGATCACGCCCACAGCAAAGAAGAAGTATCCCAGCAGAGATCCCAGAGACACATAGTGGCTCAGGAAAAAGGCCGTAAAAAATACCACGGCACAAATCAAAAACAACCGCCAGTCAAAAGCTGCCACCAGCCCCACAGAGGCTGCGATCCCTTTCCCTCCTTTAAAATGCAGATAGAAGGGAAAGTTATGTCCCAGGATACATCCGGCTCCGGCGTACAGCTCCAGCAGCCTGACAAGCTGCGGGTGGCTCCTGCCGAAGAGCAGATAAACGGCCAGGATCGCCAGGGCGCATTTGAGGCAGTCCCCCAGAAGGGTAACCGCCCCTGCCTTCTTGCCCAGGGTGCGGAGCGCATTGGTAGTCCCCGCATTCCCGCTTCCGTGTTCCCGGATATCAATTCCGTTTTTTCTTCCGTAAATATAAGAGGTCTGGAACAGACCAAACGCATAACCAATCAGCAGACTTACAATTCGTACCAGCATTTGTCATCCTACTCCTTTTCTTTGCGTTCCCTTATAATGAATTTCAGGGAGGTTCCCTTAAATCCAAAGGTATCTCTGATCTTATTCTCCAGATATCTGGTGTAGGAGAAATGCATCAGTTCCTTGTCATTGACGAAAATAACGAATGTAGGAGGCTTAACCGCCACCTGGGTAATGTAAAACAGCTTCAGGCGCTTGCCCTTGTCAGAAGGCGGCTGCTGCATGGCAACGGCCTCTGTCATGATCTCATTGAGCACACCGGTCTGCACCCGCAGTGTCTGATTCTCCAATACCATATCAATGGCCTCAAAAAGCTTTGGTATCCTCTGCCCTGTCTCAGCGGAAATAAAAATGATCTCCGCGTACGGCATGTAGGACAGAACCTCTCTGACTTTATTGGTAAACTTGTAGATCGTCTTATCATTTTTCTCGATGGCATCCCACTTATTCACTGCAATGATGATACCCTTGCCTCTCTCATGGGCAATACCTGCGATCTTGGCATCCTGCTCTGTAACGCCCTCTGTGGCATCGATCATCATGACTACCACATCCGCGCGCTCCACAGCCGTCACGGTACGGATAATACTGTAGCGCTCCAGCTCCTCTTTGATCTTGCTCTTCCTTCTGAGTCCTGCCGTATCGATGAAAATATACTCTTTATCCTTCCATTCCACCTTTGTATCAATGGCATCTCTGGTGGTTCCCGCAATATCGGATACGATGACACGGGATTCCCCGATCAGCTTGTTGATCAGTGAGGATTTTCCCACGTTTGGTTTTCCCACCACGGCGATCTTAGGAATATCTTCCTCCTCACCGTCTTCTGCGTCCTCATCAAAGTACTCCACCACTTTTTCCAGCATATCACCGATTCCCAGCTTTCCGGTGGCAGAAACCGGCACCGGCTCCCCAATCCCCAGATTATAGAACTCATAGGTATCCATAATAAACTTGTCAAAATTATCTACCTTATTCACCACCAGAATCACGGGCTTACCGCTTCTTCTGAGCATGTCCGCCACCTTGGCATCGGAATCCACAAGACCCTGGCGCACATCTGTAATGAAAATGATCACATCTGCAGTATCTATGGCGATCTGCGCCTGCTCCCGCATCTGTGACAGGATAATATCCCTGCTGTCCGGCTCAATACCACCGGTGTCAATTAACGTAAAGGATTTATCCAGCCAGTTCACATCTGCGTAGATACGGTCTCTGGTCACCCCCGGCGTATCCTTTACAATGGATATCTTCTCTCCTGCCAGGGCGTTAAAAAGTGTGGACTTTCCCACATTAGGTCGTCCAACAATTGCTACTATCGGTTTGCTCATACATCTGTCTCCTTCTATGTGCTCTTCCCGCCTCTTTTTCCAGAAGGGCTGACACCAGGGAGGCGCCGTCCTCTTCCACTATTTTTACGGAAATTTTTAACTGTTCTTCCACCTGCTCTACGGTTACATCATCCAGAAATACATTCTCCCCGCTCCTGAGCAGATTGCAGGGCAGAAGCAGGTATTCTCCCAGAGGCCTGCCCTGAAGCTGTGCTATGATATCCTGCCCGGTCAGAAGACCGGACACTGTGATCTTCTCTCCGAAGAAATGGTTGCGGATACAGTATCCGTGGATCTTAACCTTTGGATAAAGTGTTTCGATCCGGTCCGCGTATCTGCGGATAAAAGGATACGCCAGGGAACCGGTGGCAAAGGACACCTCCAGCGCCCGCTCATCTCCGGAAAGTCCAGCGACAGCCTCCTCTACTTCGTTCTCCAGCAGGCGCAGCATACCCACACCGTTCTCAAGCTGCAGGTAGCCGTCATACCTCTCTTCAGGAGGCAGCTTGCGCCCGGCAGTCAGATACCATTCATCACTTGCGTGGATAAAATGTAATCCATATTCTTCATATAACCGTTTCTGCCATGTTTCAATCAGGGAAATCACATTTTCGGCATCTTCTTTTCCAAAGGACTGAAGCGGGTACAGTCCATCCCTGTATTTGCTCAGCCCCACAGGCACAACAGAAACGCTTTTCAGGTGGGGCAGGTATTTTGCCAGCTCCTCAATACTTCTCTCCAGCTCTTTGCCGTCATTGAGCCCTTTGCAGAGCACAATCTGGCCATTCATCTCAATTCCCGCCTCATAGAGTCTCTGCACTTTAGGGAAAATGTCCCCGGCAAAACGGTTGTGCAGCATTTTACAGCGAAGCTCGGGGTTGGTCGTATGGAAAGAAATGTTGATAGGCCCCAGATGATAGTGGATGATCCTGTCAATATCATGGTCGCTCATATTGGTGAGCGTCACATAATTTCCCTGTAAAAAGGAGAGACGGGAATCATCATCTTTAAAATAGAGGGTCTCTCTCATGCCCGGGGGCATCTGGTCAATAAAGCAAAAGACACAATGATTGCTGCAGGAACGGTATTCGTCCATGAGACTGTTCTCAAATACGATTCCCAAGTCTTCCTCGTAATCCTTCTCCACCTCCAGCTCCCATTGCTCACCGTCCGCTTTCTGCACAAGAACCTCTATATACTCATCATTCACCAAATAGTGGTAGTCAAAGACATCCTCAATCTCCTGTCCGTTGATAGACAGAAGTTCATCCCCCGGAGCCAGTTCCAGCTCCTCGGCAATGCTTCCGGCTTCCACTTCCCGGATGATATGTCTGCATTTTTTCACAATTTCTCCTCATTTCTAAACGGGTCTTTTTATGCCCGCTATTTATTATCATACCAATAAAGCATAAAAAAAGCAATAATTTCCTTGACGTTGCTCACTTTCTGATGTTATAACTTAATGTGTAATTATATGTCAAAAAAACTCTAACGGAGGTCATTATGGTCAATATCAGTTTATTGGAGAAGTCCATTCCGGTGGCACCTATTAAAATAGCAGCCCTGGACAGCTGCAAAGAGCTGGCCCAGCAGGTGGATTCCCATCTGGTACAATTCAGAAAGGAATTAGATTCTCACAATCAGTCCGGACTTAATTTCCGCGGCTACACAGCAGATACTTTTCTTCTTGACTGCAAGTGTCCACGCTTTGGCTCAGGTGAAGCGAAGGGCATCATCAATGAATCCGTGCGCGGCACGGACCTCTTTATTATGGTAGATGTATGCAACCACAGCCTGACCTATAAAGTCAGCGGACATGTCAACCACATGTCTCCGGATGACCACTACCAGGATTTAAAAAGGATCATCGCCACTGCTACGGGAAAAGCGCACAGGATCAACGTGATCATGCCTTTCCTATACGAAAGCCGTCAGCACAAGAGAAGCAAGAGGGAATCCCTGGACTGCGCGCTGGCACTGCAGGAGCTGGTGCAGATGGGGGTATCCAATATCATCACCTTTGACGCACATGATCCGCGGGTGCAGAATTCTATTCCCCTGTCCGGTTTTGACAACTTTATGCCCACTTATCAGTTCCTGAAAACCCTGTGCGCGTCCATCGACAACTTCAGGATTGACAATGAGCATCTGATGATCATCAGCCCGGATGAGGGCGCCATGCAGAGGGCTGTGTATTTTTCCAATATCCTCGGCGTGGATATGGGTATGTTCTACAAACGCCGCGATTACTCTACCATCATAAACGGCAAGAACCCCATTGTGGCCCATGAGTTCTTAGGTGACTCCGTGGAGGGAAAAGATGTGATCGTCATTGACGACATGATCTCCTCAGGGGAAAGCATGCTGGATGTGGCAAAACAGTTAAAAGACCGGAAAGCAAGGCGTGTCATTGTCTGTACCACATTCGGACTCTTCACTGACGGCCTGGAAAAATTTGATGAATATTATGAAAAAGGGTATATTTACCGCGTCATCACCACCAACCTGAACTACAGAAATCCGGACCTTTTGAACCGTCCTTATTATCTGGAAGCAGATATGAGCAAATATCTTGCAAGTATTATGGACATTCTGAACCATGACCTGTCTGTGGAAAAAGTCCGCTCTACAACGAAGAAAATCAATATGCTGCTGAACCGTTTCTCATAAATCCGCACACGGTTTTCGGCACGTCAAAAAGCAAAAAAATCCTCCGTACACAGCGTATCCAAACGCCTGTACGGAGGTCTTTTTTAATTTAACTGATATACATCTGCATATCCCACACCAAAGGAAAGTGCCTGGTCATGGGTATCGTGATAGATATCCACATTGCCGTAAGGTACTCCTCTGTCTTCCACTACATAGACGCCTCCATTGATCAGAAGCTTTGTTCCAAACGGAATACCATTCATGGCAACAGTCCTTCCCGCCTGGGGAACAGTTCCGCTGGCTGTGTATCCCTGTCCATGACAGAGGGCACAGTTACAATATCCGGTCAGTCTGAACCTGCCCAGATATTTTCCCTGGGAATCATCAGAGGAGGTATCTTCCTGTTCTGTGATCTCCTGTGATGTCTCTGTATCGGAAGAATTCTCTTCCTGTACATCATCATAGCTCTCAGAGGATTCCTGTGAGGCACTCTGCTGTGCGGCTGCCTGCTGTTCTGCGGCCTCCTGCTGTGCCTTTCTTGCTGCTTCCTCCTGGGCTGCTTTCTGCGCTGCAAGCGCTGCTGCCGCTTCCTCATCCTTCTGCTGCTTCATCAAGCTGTCAATCACGGCTTCCTGGGAATTTACTTTCTCCAGCAGCTCTTTTGCTGCGCTCTGTTCACTGTCAATCTGTGAACTATATGTATCGATCTGCTTGGTTGTATTTCTCACCAGGTCGGATACCTCCGCCTGCTTGTCCATACTTTCCTGCTTCAGTTCTTCAAGCGCTTCCTGCTCTTTTTTTACACCGGCTTCTTTGTCTTCAATCTCCTGCTGTGTCTCTTTGTAGAGGTCCAGCATCTTCCGGTCGTACTTTGTGAGCTGCATAATGTTCTCTGCCTTGTTCAGGAAATCAGTGAAGTCCTTTGCCTCTGTCAGCATAGTCATGTAGGAATCATTGCCGTTCTCATACATGTACTGAATCCGAAGCTTCATGCTCTCATACTGCTCTTCCCTGCGGGCTTTCGCATCATCCAGTTCTTTCTCGATCTGTTGTAACTCTGCCTGCTTAGCATCTGACTTTTCCTGTAAATCTGAGAGGTTCTTACTCAGGTCCGTAAGCTGCTGGTTTAACTCCGTAAGGTATGCCTCCAGATCACCTTTTTTGGCTTCCAGAGAGCTGATCTTATCCTGCGAGGCGTTCAAATTACTCTGTGTCTCAGTTTTCTGCTGTTCCGCTTCTGTAATCTTTTTCTGTGTTGCAGACGCGTATACCGGAGTTATGGTAAGACTTGCAATCAGGAATGTCAAAAATAAGCTTGTACATTTTTTATTTCTCATATTCTAAGCTCCTTTTTTATTACGAGCATAATTATAACACATAGATTACTAAATGCAAAGCTTTTTTACGTTTTTTGTAACAACTATGTAATATTCACAAAAAAACAACCCTGAAATTTATGCATTAAGTCAATTGATTTCGCACAATCCGAGGAAAGCTCCCAGATTCCCCCTTTTTCCCTTACTGGCTCTGTGGGAGAATAAAAAGTCAGGATTACAGCAGGTACAGATTCCCGGATAAGAAATATGAGCAGGAAGAATACCCGACTCAGCAAAAATCAGCGCATTGGCTGCCCAGAGATCCAGAAGATACTTGCCATGACCTTTGTTTATCAGTATCTTCCCGTGTTCTGAAGCCGGAAACGCGCTCATAAACTGTTCTGCCACGTCCTCACTCACCTCATAGCATTCCTGACAGATGGAAGGCCCTATAGCCGCCAGAATATCCTCCGGCCTGCAGCCGTATTCCCTCTGCATGGTTTCCACAGTCACCTTACCGATCCTGCCCACTGTTCCCTTCCAGCCGGAATGGGATAGGCCAATAACCCGCTTCCCGGGGTCCACAAAATACAGGGGGACACAATCCGCATAAAATGTGGCAAGCACCAGTCCCGGTACATTTGTCACAAGCCCGTCAACATCCGTGTAGTCCCGGACAGCGGCAAACCCTTTGCCTCTGTCCGCCTCTGTGACCACACGTACATTCGTGGTATGTGTCTGGTCAGAGCAGACAATCTGTTCCGGTGAAAATCCTACCGCGGCGGCAAGCCTTCTGTAATTTTCCCTCACATCCTCCTCGCGGTCGCCTCTGGAAAAACTCAGGTTCATGGAAGCGCAGTCGCCCCGGCTCACCCCGCCCAGTCTGGTGGAAAATCCATGCACAATGCCCGGAAGCTCTTCAAAAGCCTGGAATGTCAGGTATGTGACACCATTTGTTTCATGTATCTTCATATGATTTTCTGTCTCGGATCTCCAATGAATTTCCATATCTGTGTCCTCCCTTTTTTCTTTATATGTGGTATAAAAACGCATCCTTTATAAGCACCGTTTCATCCGGCGTGATCCCCACCACATCGAACCTGCCGGCTGTGTCCTCCGGCAGTCCTCTTTCCATAAGATAAAACAGCGCCGTATGACATATCCGGCGCTGTTTTTTGTTATCCACTGCAAGAAACGGACCGCCGCAGTCAGCGCTCTCCCGGAATTTCACCTCAATAAAACAAAGGTACTCTCCGTCCATGGCGATCAGATCAATCTCACCCTGCCGGCAGCGGAAGTTCTTCTCCAGAATCCTGTAACCCTGCTGCTCCAGATACCGGGCAGCGTTCTCTTCATACCACGTTCCTGTCTCTCTTGCGGATCTTTTCATATTTTGTCATCCTCAGTCTATAAAATTCCTGATAAAAGTGGCACGGTGAATGGGAGATGGCCCGTATTTCCTGATCGCCTCTATATGGGACGCCGCTCCGTATCCTTTATGGGAGGCAAACCCGTATTCCGGCATCACCTTGTCATACTCCCTCATAAGCCGGTCCCTGGTCACCTTGGCGATAATACTGGCAGCGGCAATGGAAATACTTTTGGCATCGCCCTTTATAATAGGAACCTGGGGAATATCCATCTGCGGTATGGTCACCGCATCATTTAACAGGATCTGGGGCCGGACTGTGAGTTTGGATACCGCCTCCCGCATGGCTTCATAGGTTGCCTGCAGAATATTGATCTCGTCAATCCTGGCAGGCCCTGCATATCCCACGCCAACACTGACTGCCTCTTCCATGATCACATCATACAGCTCCTCCCGCCTCTTCTCGGAGAGCTGCTTGGAATCGTTTAAATAGAGCAGTCTGCAGTCTTTTGGAAGGATCACGGCTCCGGCAACCACCGGACCTGCAAGAGGGCCTCTTCCGGCTTCGTCGATGCCGCAGACATAGCCCAGATGCTCATACTGATACTCATAGGCTTTCATTTTTTCAATACGTGCACGCTCCGCCTCCAGCTTTTCCTGCTGTTTTCTGGCCTTCCCGATCAGGGCCTGCACACCTTTCCGCTCATCCTCCAGATAAAGAGCGCACAGATCATCCAGCTCTGTTTCCGCTGTATTCTGAAATTCTGTACGGATTTCCTGAATACTTTTCATCTTCTGTCTCATCCTTTGTTTTTCAATAACACCCCGCTGCAGCAGTACAGACAGATCTGCGCATTTGCTGCGCTGACCCGGCCCACTGTAAAACGGATTTAATGGCCGGCTGCGGGTTTCACACCTGTTCCAGCGTAATTCTGCCGATTTTTCCGTTCCGGAACTCCTCCAGCAGAATGTTGGATGCTTTTCCATAATCCAGCTCGCTGCCTTTCTGCAGGCAGTTTCTGTTTACGGCAATGGCCTCCAGCATTTTCAGGCGGTCCTCGGATTCCTCCACGTCATAACGCTCTTTTAAAATACCCTCATAATCTCTATGGAGATATCCCAGAAGCTCCAGGGAAAGTTCCTCCAGATTCAGAATCTCATCTTTTATGGAGCCCACCATAGCCAACTTGGCGCCTACGCTCTGGTCCTCGAATTTTGGCCAGAGAATGCCCGGTGTATCCAGAAGCTCAACATTTTTATTGATACGTATCCACTGCTTTCCTTTTGTCACACCCGGCTTATTGCCGGTCTTTGTACAGGCTTTTCCGGCAAAGGAATTGATAAATGTGGATTTCCCCACATTGGGAATCCCCACTACCATAGCTCTGACCGGACGGTTCTGAATGCCTCTTTTCCTGTCTCTCTCTATTTTTTCCTTACAGGCCTCCATGATCACAGGAAGCACCTGGCGGATGCCTGCCCCGCTTTTGGAATTTGCCTTCACGACAAAGAACCCTTTCTCCGTAAAGTGCTGGGTCCACTTTTCATTCTGCCGCTCGTCTGCCAGATCCGATTTGTTCAGCAGAATCAGCCGGGCTTTATTTTTGCCCAGCTCGTCGATATCAGGATTTCTGCTGGAAACGGGGATTCTGGCATCCACCACCTCAATGATCAGATCGATCAGCTTTATATTCTCCTGCATCATGCGCTTTGCTTTCGTCATGTGCCCGGGATACCATTGATAATTCATAATTGTTCCTCTCTGTCTGTCAGCTCTTGATGAGGCCGAATTTTCCAAAAGGAGAAACTCTCAGCCATATTTTGCCCACAATATATTTCTGCTTTACATTTTCCACCTCGGCAAAACGGCTGTCCTCACTGTTGTTCCGGTTGTCTCCAAGTACAAAATATTCGTTTTTTCCCAGTGTGATCTGTGTCTCTGCCAGTCCGGGATTGCTGATTTTTGGAAAATCCTTCTTCTCCATATAAGTCTCCCCATTGATCAGGATCAGCCCGTCCTTAATCTGCACCGTCTCACCCGGCAGACCGATGATGCGCTTTACATGCATACTGGAATGCTGCTTGGCGTCCTTCTTAAAGGCCACAATATCGCCCCTCTCCGGCTCGCCCAGCTTGTATGACACTTTATTGATCAATACCTTGTCTCCCGTGGCCAGTGTGGGTTCCATGCCGCCCTCCTGCATGACAATGGTCTGGCAGAAAAAAATGGATACCACTGCAGCTAATACAAGAACCACTGCGATCTCGAATACCCATATGAGCAGAGGGCGCACATGGCCGTCTTTGGAAAACTCCGGTCCTTTACTTTCTTTTTTCTTCATGGCAGCATCCTCTTATCCATTTAGAAACAGGGACATATACATAAGTATGTGTCCCTGTTTTCTAAACATTATTATTTTACTAATTCTTTTACCTTAGCTGCTTTACCAACGCGCTGTCTTAAGTAGTTCAGTTTTGCACGTCTTACTTTACCGCGTCTGATCACTTCCACTTTCTCCACATTGGGGGAATGCAGCGGCCATGTTTTCTCAACGCCGATTCCGTTGGAATTCTTTCTTACAGTAAAGGTCTCACGATTGCTTCCACCCTGTTTTTTCAGCACAACGCCTTCAAAAATCTGGATTCTCTCGCGGTTACCCTCTTTGATCTTACCGTGTACTCTTACGGTATCTCCCACATTAAACTGCGGAACTTCTGCTTTCATCTGAGCAGCTTCGATGTTTTTGATGATTTCGTTCATAATCTTTTCTCCTTATACTCTGGATGTTCTTAATGCAGTGTGCAGCAGAGGACCATCTCTTTTTTACAACGAGTATAATTATACTATGAGTGCTGCGAGATTGCAAGTATTTTTTTCTTGCAGCGGCAAAATACTGCATAACCGGCATACCCCAAAATCGTCCCCAGCACATTGGTGAGCACATCGTCCGTCTGGGCATATCCTCTTTTTGTGAGGAACTGGAAAAGTTCAATGGACAGACTGACTGCACATCCCATACATAATGTACTCCAAACCCGCCTCATTTTCACGGAGACCACGGGCAGCAATACACCAAACGGAACAAACAGCAGGACATTTTCCAGGACAAAAGCATCCCCGCGCGGCCCACTGCCAAGGGTACTGAAAGGCATCCAGTCAATCCCGTCCCTGCTGCCCGGTTCTCTTGACAAAAATGTGATGAACAGAAGCATACACAGATATCCCGCAAGAACTGCCGCGCCTAAAAAGCGCCTGCGCTGTCCCTCATTCTGTCCCCGGACTTTTGTCAGCAGAGAAATCGTCAGGCCAGCCGCAAAAAATGCGGCAAGTCCTGCAAAAAAGTATTTCCCCACATCCGCGATATCTCTTATTAAATAGTGTATCAGTTCGCCTGTATACTGTCCCATACCCATGTACTCCCACTCTGTCAGACTATGGCAAAAACCGCCGCGGCACTTGGAATACTTTCTATTTCCTGTTCACACGCCACTGTCCCGCGGAAAATCCCGAGGCAGCCAGCGCGGTTACTATACCAGATATTTTCCGTCCAGTACATCTTTTAAATAGGCACCGTACTCGTTCTTTTTCAGAACCTCATATGCCTCTATGACCTCTTCCCTGGAAATCCATTTATTGTGGTAAGCGATCTCCTCCAGGCAGGCAATTTTTCTGTGCTGATGGTCTTCCATGGTCTTTACGAAATTAGTTGCCTCCACCAGAGACTCATGTGTTCCTGTATCCAGCCAGGTAAATCCCTGGCCCAGAAGTTCCACGTTCAGCTCGTTCTGCTCCAGATAGATCCTGTTCAAATCCGTGATCTCCAGCTCTCCCCTTGCGGACGGCTTCAGATTCTTGGCATACTCCACCACCTTATTGTCATAGAAGTAAAGGCCAGTGACACAGTAATTGGACTTTGGCTGTGCCGGTTTCTCTTCAATGGAAACCGCCTTGCCCTCACTGTCAAACTCCACGATTCCAAACCGCTCCGGATCATCCACATAATAACCGAACACGGTAGCTCCTTCTGTACGGGCTGCCGCTGCGCACAGTCTCTTTTTCAGTCCGTGTCCGTAGAAAATATTGTCACCCAGGATCATGGCAACACCGTCATCTCCGATGAAATCCTCACCGATGACAAATGCCTGTGCCAGTCCGTCCGGGCTTGGCTGTACCGCATAGGACAGTTCAATGCCAAACTGATGCCCATCTCCCAAAAGAGCCTCAAACCTGGGAGTATCCTCCGGTGTGGAAATGATCAGTATCTCTCTGATTCCCGCCTCCATAAGTACGGACAGCGGATAATAGATCATAGGTTTATCATAGATAGGTAAAAGCTGTTTTGATGTCACCTTGGTCAGTGGATACAGTCTTGTTCCTGATCCGCCTGCTAAAATAATTCCCTTCATACTCTGTACCTCTGTTTCTTCCTGTATTTTAGATTTCCGGCAGCTGCTCTTATGCACAGGCAGCGCATTACTTGCGCAGACCCGGCTGCGCAAGTATATTTTTTCCGGTCAAAAAGCACGTGAATCCCGCATTTTTTAATTTTCGTGGAGCAGTTTCTGCAGCTCATCGGTCTGCAGGTAACGCGCCAGGGCATCCTGCCATGCAGGAAGGCGGTTAAAGCCGTTTGCCTCCAGTTTATCCTTGCTCATCCTGCTGTTATGAGGTCTTTTTGCCTTTGCCGGGAACTCCTCAGAGCTTACAGGATGTACATTTACGTTCATGCCCGCCTGACGGAAGATTTCAGAAGCAAATTCAAACCAACTGCAGAGACCTTCATTTGTGGCATGATAAAAGCCGTATTTTTCTGTCTCGATCATATCCACAAGCAGAACAGCCAGATCATAAGTATAGGTCGGAGAACCGATCTGATCTTCCACCACATTGATATCCGTGTGTTTCTTGCCCAGATTCAGCATGGTCTTGATAAAATTTTTGCCGTTCACGCCAAAGACCCAGGCGATCCTCACGATGAAGAATTTCTCCACATGGTCTGTCACTGCCACTTCACCCTCATACTTGGTCTGCCCGTACACATTCAGCGGATCTCTCTCATCATCCGGTTCCCAGGGTCTTGTGCCCTCCCCGTCAAACACGTAGTCCGTGCTGATATACATCATTTTCAGACCCAGCTCCCGGCATACTTTCGCAATGTTCTCTGTACCGTAAGCATTGACTTTGCGGCAGACCTCCACATTATCCTCTGCAGCATCCACAGCCGTGTAGGCAGCACAGTGGACAACAGCTTCCACATCCGCCTCCCCGATCACTTTTCTGCATGCCTGGGGATCTGTGATATCCATCTCCTCCACATCCACGCCAACGCCTATATGGCCTCTCTTAGCCAGCTCGTTCATTACGTCATGTCCCAACTGTCCCTTTACACCTGTCACTAAAACTCTCATAACCTTCATCCTTTCTTTTCCCTGCCCGTTATACCCGGCAGAGACGATTTATTTCCTGCAAATAAAAATCCCCGCTTCTTTACTGATGGAGATGCCTCCGTCTCTTTGGATCTTCTCCTCCAAAAACTGCTTAAACTCTCTCTGTCTGGGATAGAGAAGTTCACTCTGGTTCCCATGACAGGACAAAATATAATCAAGCAGCGGCTCCGGCTTATCTACCCACAGACTGTCATCGTACATACGTTTCTCCACAGAGGAGAAATACGGCTCCAACAGCTTCTGTCCGTTTTCCAGCCCGAACAGCTTATAGAGGGCCACCTCTGACAGAGATATCCTGGGATCAAACTCCTTCACCAGCTCTGTGATCTCATGCATATGCCCCGTCCCGTAGGTGCTGCAGTAAAAGATGCCGTCCTCACTCAATACACGGCTGTTCTCTTCCAGAGCTTTTGCTATGTTCTGTACATAGAAAAGCACATGATTGGCAACCACCCGCTGGAAGTGCCCGTCCGGAAATGGAAGCTTCTGACAGTCCAGAACTCTGAAATCAAAATACTTCTTTCTCTCGTTTCCAATGTTCACTGCAGCATCATGCACCATTCCGCCCGAAGCGTCAGACAGGCAGATATATTTTCCCTGCAGCACCGCATCCGGTGCGTGTTTCCAGAGCTGCCCGTTGCCGCATCCCACTTCCAGGACATTTTTCACCTGGTCCAGATCGATCTGTTCGCAGAGCCAAGCAAACCACCCTTGGGGGTTGGAGGAATACCGTTCGTGGAGGGAAATGCGGATATTTAAATTGGCTCCGTTTTTATATTGCTCCACCAGCATCTTCTCCATATCGGTCAGATGGATCAGATTGAGGATCTCATTCCAGTCAATCTGGTTTGTCTGCTGAACAATCTGCATGGTATTCTGCAGGGCGTGCTCCATCTGGTTCATATTCTCAATCTTCTTCTGCACCAAATCGATCTGCATCTTCAGGGATTCCAGAATATCGGAACTGGTATCATGTATGGTCATATTTGATATTTCTTTTAATGAAAATCCCAGATATTTCAGGGAGAGGATTTTCTGGAGTCTCAGAAAATCTTCATCGGAATACATGCGGTATCCCGATTCATTGACAAAACTGGGCTTTAAAAGACCTTTCTTATCATAATACCGTATGGTTCGGATTGTCACATGAGCCATCCGGGCAAACTCCCCGGTGGTATAATAATGCGCCACAAAATCCCTCCCTTCCGTCTGCCTCTATCCTGCCGCGCGCTTAAGCCAGGCGCTCTCCGTACATTTTATCAAAATAGTTGGAATATTCGCCGCTGAGAATATGTTTCCACCAGTCCTCATTGTCCAGATACCACTGTATGGTCTGTGCAATTCCTGTGTCGAAGTTATATTTCGGCTTCCATCCCAGCTCTGTTTCCAGTTTTGTCGGGTCAATGGCATATCTCATGTCATGTCCCGGACGGTCTTTGACATATTTGATCAAACTTTCCGGTTTATTCAAGGCTTTGAGAATTGTCTGTACAACCTGAAGATTTGTTCTCTCATTATGTCCGCCCACATTGTAAACCTCACCGACTCTTCCGTTATGGATGATCAGATCAATCGCTTCGCAGTGGTCTGACACATGCAGCCAGTCTCTCACATTTTCACCGTTTCCGTATACCGGAAGCTCCTCATCTGCCAGAGCGCGGCTGATCATCAGCGGAATCAGTTTTTCCGGAAAATGATAGGGACCATAGTTATTGGAACATCTGGAAATGGTCACCGGCAGTCCAAAGGTTCTGTAATAAGCAAGTACAAATAAATCGGCGCTGGCCTTTGAGGAGGAATAGGGGCTTGAAGTGTGAATCGGTGTTTCCTCTGTGAAGAACAGGTCCGGTCTGTCAAGGGGCAGATCCCCGTAAACTTCATCGGTGGATACCTGATGGTAACGCTTTACACCATATTTTTTAGAGGCATCCAGCAGCACTCTTGTTCCCATAACATTGGTCTGCACAAAAATGCCCGGGTCTTCAATGGAACGGTCTACATGGCTCTCTGCCGCGAAATTCACTACAATATCAAATTTTTCTTTCTCAAACAGGTCCATAATAAACGGTTCGTCCGCAATATCACCTTTGACAAATTTGTAATTCGGTTTATCTTCCACTGGTTTCAAAGTTTCCAGATTGCCGGCGTAGGTGAGCAGGTCCAGGTTTACGATCTCATAATCCGGGTATTTATTCACCATGTGATGTACAAAGTTTCCTCCGATAAAACCGGCACCGCCTGTTACTAATACTTTCATGTGGTATTCTCCTTTGCTTTTTCTCTGATAAGGTTACTATAAGGGGTGACGTAAGGTCACTGTCAAGGGTTTTTTCAGAAAAAAAGAACCCAGGCTTTCGCCCGGGTTCCTAAGCATTAAAAATTATGCTTCTTTTCTTTTTTTGTATGTAACAGCCATTCCAGCTACTGCAATAACAGCTACGATACCTGTCCACATCATAACGTTTGTTTCGCCTGTTTTAGGTGATGTGGATGCTTTTGCTGCTGCGTCTTTGTCAACAACAAATGCTACTGGAGACAGAGATGTGAAGGTTGCTGTGATTGTACCAGCACCAGCTTTCGCTTCTACCTTCTCCCAAGCGCTTCCGTTGTAGTGCAGAACTGCAACAGAAGAACCTTCTGTAACACCAGCTACTTCAAATGTGATGGTTACAGGGAATGTTGTTCCGTCCGGAACAGAGATGTCTTTTACATCTACAACCTGCATGCCTTCTTTGAAGTCAGCGCCAAGAACCTCTTTCAGAGTTTCCTCTTTTTTAACGTTCTCAACGGCCTCTTTGTACTCGTCAGGAACTGCCTTGATCTCAACAGTAACTGCGTTACCGTTGGCATCTGTAGCTGCCTGAGCTTTGGTTACAACACCTGTAACCTGTACACTTGGCTGTGCGAATACTGCAACGGCTGAGCTAACAGTCATAACAGCTGCGCACACTAAAGCAATAAGTTTCTTCATGATAAAATCCTCCTTTTGTTTCTTCTTGCTTTATTACATTTAACAAGCTTGAAGTTATTATAACACTAGTTTCGTAATTTGTAAAACATTTCTATCAATATTTTTTTTAAATTTTCATCATTTATATAAAACTTCTCATGTTTCGGGCCGGCTGCCGCCTCGCCGGGGATATATTGTGTTCCCGCAGTTCATAGGCGGTATATATATGGATTCAAGTGAAATTTCTTCTAGTTTTTTCCGCATTTATGCAGGCCGCCCTCCTGGACCGAAGAGGCAGTACGACGCTCTGACCTTTGATTCGATGATAATTTTCAGAAAATTTCATTCATGCCATTTCCCCCAAATTTATTATGAACGGCGGATGCAAAACTGTCCGTTTCCGCTTTAAAAGGACCTTCACCGATAAGTGCGGATGTTATTTCAAAAAGCCGATTCACACTTTGTCAAAAATGAACATACCCGCAATCCCTTGATATTAGTGGGATTACGGGTATATTTTCATCTACTTTCGCAATGTATAAAACGTTTCTATCAACATTTTTTGTAATTCTTCATCATTCACATAAAACTCTTCATGTTCCGCGCCTGCAACGGCTTCTCCCGGAACATACTGGGTTTCGCTGTCACCAAGCTGATAGCGGGCTAAGTCGTTAATCTGGTCAGCATTCAGGTCTGTCACCAGATACGGCTTGATCACCGGATAAAACGCCTCATAGTAATCACCGGCCGCGCCGACTTTATTCCTCAGGGAGGAGATCAGAGCCGGAATATACTGCACCTGGCGCTGCATACGCCCATTATTGCTGCCCTGTACATCCGTATCCCTGTAACGCACATATTTCTCCGCCTGCTCTCCTGTCAGTTTCACAGTCTCACCTTTTACGAACGCAGGGTCAATCATCGTATAATCTTCCGGTATGGTGATCTCCACACCGCCCACTGCGTCGTTCATTGTGCTGATCGCGTCAATATTCAACGACACATAGCCGTCTATCGGCAAATCAAAAAGCAGCTCCGATACCGTCTTCTTCATGGCCCAGCAGCTGCTCTGCTCCCCATTGCCGTAGGCATATTGGGTGGCAAGCTGCGCATTTACGGAAGTATAATAATTGCCGTTTGCGTCATAGATATCAATATCTGTCATGGAATCCCTGGATATCTGCAGAATACGCGCTGTCTGTGTCTCCTTATCCAAAGATATGATCATAACACAATCCGCCTGTCCTGCTACTCCCGGCGTGTCCTTCAGAGTAACCGTTTCTTTTTTATCCACACCCATGAATAAAATATTTGTAAGATTTTTATTATACTCATATTTCTGGCCATTATAAGTGATGGTATCATCGCTGGCCTGGGAAACGGATGCGCCTGTGCTTTTCTCCATATTGTCCGCAACTGTCTTTGCTCTGCTGTTATTTTTCACAACATAAACCACCACAGCCAGAGCCAGCAGCAGAAGGATCAGTACAGAAACTATCACAACCAGTCTCTTTTTTTCTTTACTTTTCATCTATCAGTACCGCCTCTACAAGAAAACGCTGATCATTATTTCCATTGCAGGTTGACATTGTAATAATTCGGTCAGATGTTGTGACCGGAATGTCTGTATTGATATAGGATGCCATATTTCTCACCTGGCTGAGTGAATCCAGATACGCCTGGAACTGCTCTTCCTGGGTAAAATCAAAAGCCACCATAATATGTCTGCTGTCATAAGTAACCGCCGCAAAAATCTTATAAGTAAAAATGTGCTCCGGTGTATAAATATACACCTCTGAATGCTCATCCATATAAGCACTGTCCTTATAATCCTTCAGGCCGCCGAACATGGTACAGTCTTTCATATTATGTCCGTATATCACTGTATTCTTGTCCGTAAAATCTTTTTTGTTGAGGGATTCCGTGTAAATAGATCCGGGCAGTCCCTCTTCGCCCTCTATCGTGTGATCCAGATAGTAGGCGTCATCCTCGGGCCGCTGCACAATAGGATAATCCACTTCTGTGCCGGGAATCCGTATCCATGCATAGATTTCCGGGTTCATTTTCTGCAGCTCTGCAAAATCAATGGGAATCTCCACAGGCTCTTTCTTCGGCTCTGCTGCCGCTTCCTTTGCCGGCTCCTGTTTCGGTTCTTCTGTATCCTTTGTCTCTTCTGTCTTATTACTTTCTTTCAGCTTATCATATACTTCTTCTTTCTTCTGCTGACTGGTATAGTAGTATACAGCAAAAGCCACGGCTGCCAGAAATATGATCAAAAATACCCAGAATAATTTACTTCTTCTTTTCTTTTCCATTGTCTGCCTCTTTCAGTTTGCGAAGCTCATCTTTCTTCTTATCCTTGCCCTTCACATAGGGAACGATCGCCAGTGTGGAAAGACCAAGATATTTCTCAACATCTTCTTCTGTCTTGATATTGTCGTTAATGATAAACCTCACGGTAAGCACGCCGCACACAAGCAGGATACCCAGCAAAATACCGATAGCGGTATTCTTCAGCAGGCTGGGGCTGACAGGTTTTTCTGAAACCTCCGCGCTCTCCACAGTTGTAGGCGGGTCAGATTTCATAATACTTGCCATTCTGTCTGCTGTTTCCTCGGCAACTGCATTTGCGATGATACAGGCATCTGCCGGATTCTCATCTATAGCTTTCACTTCCAGAATTCGTGTACCGGATTTATTTACTACAGTCAGAACATCCAGTATCTCTTTTCTGGAAAATGTTTTGTCCTCTTCCTCTTTGATGCGTTCAATAGCGGCATCAATAACCGGCTTACTGGTGGCGATCACCTCAAAGTCGGCTGTCAGTTCACTACCAATCTGAATATCTGCCAGGGATGTAACACTTGTCGTCTTATTTAAAATATAAAGCTGCGCTTTTGATTCATACTTAGGCGTGATAAGGAGCGCTGTACCGCCTAATGCGATCACTCCGCCCATAATCGCACAGATGGCGATCAGCCACCATTTCCGTATCAGTACATGGAACAGGGCACCTAAATCAATCTCCATTTCGTCATCGTATTCTTTATTATTCATTTTGTTCCTCTTTCATTGCAAAATTTTTCTTACGGTGTCTTGTTGATTTTAATAGTATCCGCCGTATTTATTTCCATAATACCCGCCATACTTCTTGCCGTAGTAGCTTCCTGTATGTACATCCACCTTGTTAAGAACAACACCCAGAAGGTTGCTGTTAGCTGCCTTCAGCTGTCCGACCACACCTTTCGCCTCTGACCTGGAGGAATTATCCGCTGCCAGAACCAGAATGGATCCGTCACACACCTGAGCGATAACCGCTGCATCGATAACGCTTCCGAGAGGTGGCGTATCAATGATAATATAATCAAATGTGTTCTTCAGACCTGTGAGCAGTTTCAGCAGTCTCTCATTTCCCAAAAGCTCTGTAGGGTTGCTGGGGAAAATTCCCGTTGGAACCAGGAAAAGATTCCTCTTGTTCGTTCCATATACCACATCTCCCAATTCGGCCTGGCCGGAAAGATAATGGCTGAGTCCCTTAACAGCACCTTCCAGTTTCAAACGGTGAACCATTACGGATTTTCTCATATCCGCATCGATGAGCAGTGTATTCCTGCCGCTCTCTGCCAGCGCCAGCGCCAGATTGTAAGCGACTGTACTCTTTCCATCATTCGGTGTACAGCTTGTGACTGCAATGACCCGGTTCTCCACACCCGTAAATTCCAGGTTGGTTCTCAAGGTACGGTAAACCTCACGTTCCCGGCTTGATAATGAAATTTCTCCTTTGATTTCTAACTTATCCACTTATGTATTCTCCTCTGATAATTCTTGACGGATTTATTGTGCTGATTTCCTCACGGTATGTCTTTCCGATTTTTTTATCTATGTAAGAAAGGCAATCTCTCATCTCCGGGCGTCTGTGTGTCGCACCGTGGGCATCTGTGCCCAGTACATGAATGAGTCCGTGCCTCATTAATTTTAATAAATACCATCTTGTGCTCCAGCCTGCTTTACCCATAACGCTGGAAACATTAACCTGCATGCAGGCTCCCATTCCGGCCAGCTCTGCAACCTGTTCTTCTTTCTTCATGCCCTGATAGCGCTCAATATGAGCAATCACAGGCAGATATCCGGCATACTGCAGATTCTGCACAGCCTGCCGTATATAGCGGAATTCCGCATAAACAGGAAATTCTACCAAAACATACTTTGTCTGATTCAGAGTCAGCGCATCGCCTCTGTCAAGGGCATCCACCACTCCCTCACTGTAATACAGCTCGTTTCCGAGATATATCCTGGCTTTTGGATTCATTTCCTTTGCGTACTTACAGGTACGCAGATAGGCTCCCATCCTTTTCTCCAACACAGACGTGTCCATGTCGCAGTTAAAATGTGGTGTAGCAATAATTTCATCGATGCCGTCCTTAAACGCCATTCGCAGCATCCTGCGTGTTTCGTCCGCATTTTTTGCTCCGTCATCTACACCGGGCAAAATGTGGCAGTGTGTGTCTATAATCAATAATCTTATCCACCTTTACCATAAATTCACCCACCATTATAAAGGAAAGTCCTCTGTTTGTCTACTGGATATTTACCTTTAAAATGGCAGTATTTGACTGATTTCCATCGCTGTCGACAACATAATACACTACTTCATAGGTTCCCGGTGTATTGGTATCCACCGGATTCTGCAGCTGAATCTGTCTGAAAAGGGTGCTTCTGTCATCTTTATCGTCGGTGATATCCTGAATATATGTACTGTAATCAAACTTGCTTCCCACAGGCAGCGTCACTTCATATTCATTCAGACGAAACTGTGGGCTGCCGGCCGGAAGCTGTGCAATCGCCGCCTCCGCTGCCTCTGCACCGCCTGCAGTTTCCTGAGGAGGCTGCTCTTGGGCAGCCGGGTCGGCAGACGGATCTGCCGGGGCAGCTTCGCCCTCTCCCGTACCTTCACCTGTTGTTTCCCCTTCGGGAGCCGGCGCTTCTGTTCCTGCTTCCCCGCTTTCCTGGCCTTCCTCCGTTCCTTCCGGAGCCTGGCCGCTGTCCGCCGGTGCTGCTTCACCGGAAGCCTGATAATTTACCATAAGTTTCTTTTTTGTCACATTGCGGCTGTTGTCCATTGCCGTATAGGTTACTTCAGCCTGGGTTCCGTCAGCAGTTGGTTTTACGGATTCCACCATAAGGGTATCTGATACATCCCCGTCCTTGTCATCCACTGCCGTGATGCCTTCCAGAAGAAGCTTCTTATCCTGCCCCGCCACATAAGTCAGCGTATTGTCCCCAGGAACTTTTATCTCCGGTGCTGTCTTGTCCCGATTAAGTACCAGAAATACGGTACCGGCGGTAATTCCGATGCATACAATAATTGCTGCTGCAATTAATCCTTTTTTCATCTTCTTTCCATTCCTCTCGTATATATTTAAAATAAGAAAGTGTTGCCATCATTTCTATTCTTTCCCATTTCAAACAACATTATTATATTAACATTACATAAATCATTAATCAATTACTTTTTTTAATTCTTTTGGGTTGGCAATGGAGTAAATGTAATTGAGAAGTTCCTTCCTATTAAAAACAGCAAGATCATCTGCCGCTTCCGGAGGCATCAGCAGATAGGACTTCAGTTCCTCCAGGATTTCTGAAATATCGGAATATACTACCTCAGAAATGCTGGGATTTTTTACATTGACATCCATCTGGAGAGGAAGTCTGTAATGGATGACCAGCCATGTGTTCATGCGGGTGTAATCGCCGTAGTAATAGTCTTCGGAGAAGAAGTCTGCTGCCTTTACTTTTTTCTTGGTTTTCTGAATTTGAGCCCAGTCTCTTCCTATGATGCACCTCATACTTCTCCCACTCATCCACAGTCGGCGGTCTTGTCCCTGCTAATGTCAATATAGGAACAACTTTTTTTCAAAATTAGCTCATAAAGCACAAGATTATTAAATCACCCTCAAAACAAGCATAAAAAAAGAACCTCTGATTTCTCAGAAGTCCTATAATCTTCGTTTTTTCTTCTATTCACTTTCCCCAACTTGCACGACAACAGCCTGTTTTAAGTCAAATTCCACCAGATTATATTCTGGATAATGTGTTCCTGCTATTCGATATGTGGCATTTTCACTCCAGTCACACACTTTCCAGATCATTCTTTGCATCTGAATACTACATATTTTAAAATCCCAGTCCTTTGGATTATATTCTGGCACACGAAAACACTCCGCTTCCTTTCTTTTCGCTGCCTGGACTGCCAGTGTCCCCTTTTCCGGATTAAATAAGAAGCGAATATACTTCGGATCACTTAATTCTTTTATTGTTGATCGAAAAATTCTTATTGTTCCTGTTTTTTGGCACAGAGATACCCCTGTGATGTTTGCTGTGATTTTCGACATCTGCACTCCTCCTTTCAAAATGAGTGCTATTCTTCTATCACCTTGCCGATGAAAATTCTATATAGCCGTCTGTTAAATTAGTTTCCAATGCTTTTTTATGCTCCTCTACTGGCAAACCAAAAGAATCCTTCCATCCTTTTGGATAAAATGGTATTCTATTCAGCTTTCTAGCCACTTTCGCTGCGATTTCATCCTGTTGCTGCTCTGGTGTCTGATTTGTTGATGTAGAAACAGTTGTTTCCTTTGCAGAAGATTCTGCTTTTACTTTTTTCTTTCTCTTAGTGTCCATGAAAATCTCTGTTTCCAATAAATCAAAGATATACATAGTCTCATCTTCATGCGTTATTTTATGTCCCAAAATCTTGTACCGGCAGTCCATGTCCCATCCCATCATGTCATACATCATGGCTGAGAATAATTTGTTTGACATTTTTCTACTTTTTCTTTTATCTGGTTTCGCAATACACCAACGCAAAGCATCCTTATCATTTTCTTCGCATTTACGCACTACCATTCTTTTATTATCCTGATTCACCAAAATTTGAATATAAACCGCATCTTCTAAACCAGCAATACAAGCAGTATTAAATGTCACACTGTCCCTCCGTATTACAACCGCCGGTTCTCGTAAATGGGCAAAAAGCTCCCTTCTTACAACCTGGTAGCCATCATAACTAAAGTCCTGTGCCAGTTCCAGTGCCTTTTGATCTACATTTTCCGTATTATCATTAGCCTGACGCATCATCATTTCACTCATACTGCACACCTCATTTTCTCTATCATGTTCTGTGCTTCGTTATCCAGCTTTTTTAAAAGATTTTCCGATATAACTTCCATACCTTCTATTGTTTTAGCTGGACGCAGCACATCCCAGTTCCCGCAATACTTAACTCTATGTAAAAGAACAACTTCCTCTGTCCGACATCCAAAATGATTCTTCCACTGCTTCGGAAAAAGTGTTCTGACAATCTTCTTTATTTTATTTTCTTCTTTATTCTCTGTATCTTTTACACCTTCAGATGTATTAACATCTGGTAAATCTTCCTGAATTATTTCATGTTTAATTACTTCTGGTTCTTCTAAATCGAATAATAAGATTTGCTCATTATTTTCCTTTGAATACTGCCCTCTAAAGCGATATTTACATTCATCATTCCAGTTCATCAAGTCGAATAATGGTTCTGAAAAACCCTTGCAGCTTTTCGGCAAAACCACCCATTTTCCGTTTCGTATAGTTCCCCATTTTACTGCGTTTATATCATCTTTATCACATGGTCTTACAGCAATACACTTTTCAACGGAATTGAATAGTATTTCAACATATTCCACATTTTCAAATTTTTTCAGACAGGCAGTATTAAACGTAACCTTTCCTTCTGAAATTGTCATTGCCGGATTCAATCTGGTAGAAAAGAACTGTGCCCGGACAATCTCATATCCCGATAAATCGAAGCCGCTGTCTTTTCTTTCTTCTTTTTCAGTATCATTTATATCTGTCTGATCAGAATAGGCACTCTGACTTGCTTTTTCATAATCTTCCCCAGTAAATCCTGTCCATGACCGGTTGACAGAAACAAATCCCTTTAACGCTCCTTCATCCACCACTTTTAAATTTGGAAACGGAAATCCCTTCTTAGCATATCTGGCTGCAGTCAGCATCTTCTGTGCCGCATTGTAAATATCCCTGTCAACAATAGCTTCATGGTGGTCTGATTGTCTATACTGGTTACGATCATGACGATTTTTCTTTGCCTTATGGTCAAGATAATTTGGTGTAAATGTTTTTCTGGAAAGTACATCTCCACAATATCGTTCATTTCTCAGTAAACTCACTATGCTGCTACTTGACCACTTGATATTTCCCGGTTTTGTCTTTCTCTTTAGTTGTGTCAGTATGTCTGCAATTTCTGCTGTCGGAAATCCATTAAGAAACAAATAATAGCATAAACGCACTGTTTCCGCTTCTTCCTCATTAATCACCAGATTTCCATCTTCACCAATATCATATCCTAACAATTTAGGTGTAAGAAAGATTCCTCTGGAAAAACGCTGCTCTATGGAAATGTTCATAATCTCACTCTTCGTATGAGATTCTTCCTGTGCAGCTGCCGATAAGACCGCCAGCATCATTTCACTGGTATTATCCAATGTATAAATATGTTCTGTTTCAAAAAATACTCCCACCTGCGGCCGCATATTTGCCAGTTCACGAACCTTTGCAATGCAGTCCACAATATTTCTGGCGAATCTGGAAACACTTTTTGTAACAATCAGGTCTATTTTCCCTGCCTTACAGTCCTCTATCATCTGGTTAAATTCATCCCTATGCTGCAAGGACGTTCCAGATATTCCTTCATCAGCATAAATCCCGACTAATTCCCACCCCTGATGTTCCTTAATCATGTCCTCATAATGATTTTTCTGTAACTCATAGGATGAAGTCTGGTTAACATCATCAGTAGAAACACGGCAATAGGCACAAACTCGCTTCGTTCCTGTATCTTCAAATAGCTTCTCTTTTTGCTTTGCCGGAATAAACTCCAATTCGCTACGATCTACACCTTTATATCTGGCACGAATCTTCTCTTTCCGTTCTTCCTGGCTTACAGCATATCTCTCCTGTTCCGTCATCTGCTGCACCCCTCTCCATGTGCCAATACCATGCATTTCCCTTTTTATATGCCTGGATTCCTGCTTCTTTCTTTGCATTTTGTACAGTTCTTTTTGAGAATCCATACCGGCTCATCTCTTCAAAGATTTTTACGCTCGCTACATCATTCTCCGCCAGAATCGTATGCAAATAATTGACCGCCATATCTTTCTTGGCAGAAGATTTCTGTCCTGCTGCCAACTCATTTATATCTATCTCACATTTACCAATCCACGAAAATCCTTTATCTCGATCCAGTTCAAAAGCTATTGGTTCCCCTTCTGGAGCAAGACTTGATTTAATTGGAAGCATATATCGTTTTGAAGGCTCATCCTTATCCCTGGCAACCAACAACACACTTCTTGCAGCTGCCGCTATATCTATACTTCCAAGTCCCCTGTATATGTTCTTTCCCCCATTGGTTTTGTTCATGTGTCCAACTAAAACAATCGCACAGGCATATTCTGATGCAATGTTTGCCAGCTTTGTCATCGTTTCTCTCATTCTGACAGCACTCTGCATATTCCCATTCTTTCCTATAAAAGCCTGTATCGGATCCAGCACCAGTAGCCTTGCACCAGTCATTTTTACTGCAAGTTCTATACGCTCATCATCCAGTGTCAAATCCCCATCATCGTCTTTAATAAATGCTACTTTACGACAATCAGCACCAGCTCTTTCCAGTCTTGGCTTTATCGTATCACCCTTGCTGTCCTCAGAACATTGGTAAATCACTGTCATCGGATTCTGTATCTTATTTCCATCTGGCAAAGTAGCACCTTTAGTCAATATTGCAGCTATATGAAGAATCAAGGTTGACTTTCCTTCCCCCGGATCTCCCTGCAATATTGTAATCTTCCCACAAGGAATGTATGGATACCATATCCATTCAACACTTGAAGATTTCACATTGGAATAATATTCAATTCCGCTGAATGAATTATCCCATTTCAAATTTATCTAACCCGCCCATTTTTCTAGTATTAATATACTTTTCTTTTAAACTTCTAGTTATACTTAATTATAATATAACTTATTTGGGAATACAATAAGAAATATCAATTATCAGTTAAAGTTTCCGCAAAACATCAACATTCAGTTAAAGTTTGGGAGGTGACACTTTGGAAGTAGATATTGATTATATTGCAATCGGAAAGCGAATCCGTTCTGCTCGTCTGGCAAAAAAGATGACCCAAGAAACCCTTTCAAATATGATTGACGTTACACCGACCTATATCAGTACCATAGAAAATGGACATACCAAGCTGAGCCTTTCTACTTTACTCAGTATTGCACAAATCCTTGACACCACCGTAGATCAGCTGCTCTATGACAATACGCCGGTACTCATTTCACAATTTGATGCTGATATTAAGGAATTGACAAGTGACTGTTCCAAACAGGAAAAAGATTTCCTGCTGGAAATAATAAAATCAACCAAGGCGGCACTGCGTAATTATAAGCCTGGAAAATAACAAGAGTGCAGAGATTATTGTATCTCTGCACTCTTGTCATATCGCATTGCGTTCTTGCTTCCTTGCGTTCTTAAAGTACCTTTATTTTGTATAATTTATTCTTCTGCAATCATAACCTCGAACTTTTTAGCAATGCTCCATTCATTTGCTATATCTTTTTGAATAGATTCTGCAATGGTTTCCAGTCCATTTACAATGTCACTGTGATAATATTCTATGCTATCCGCTAACCCATTACCAGCATTACCCTCTTCATCAAATTCAATATATCCTACTGTAAGACTCACTCGTCCTTTGGCTATAATATTTCCCTCATGATCTTCTATTGATAAATCAATATCTTCTTGATCTCCAGCTGTTGCCATTCCAGAAAACTCACCAATATTTAATTGATATGTTTCTAGTCCGTTATGTATTTCTATTGTATCCCCATATATAAAGTTATCTGGTAAGCTTTTCTGTTCACTAAGTTTACACAATCTTTCATACGATTGATCCACCCATAAAACAATCTCATCTTTTTCTTCAGAATCTATATCATTTACATTATGCGGAGTTGGAAATCCTTCAACATCTTTTAGAGCAAACGATAATTTTTTTATAACCTCTGATGATTCTGCGTCCTTAATAACTGATAGAAGTTCATCATATACTATCGCTATTTCCTCATACTCTTCGTATAGCTTGTTTATTTTTTCAAATTTTTCCACAATATCATTCATAAATGATGATTCTATCAAATCTTCATCTAAATAATCAGCATAGCAATCTAATGAACATAGTCCTACATCTTCTCTTTCTTGATTTATTAGATCCATTTCATCATTATTTTCGGTTATTTCAAACCTATCACACAACGTATCTCCATTTAAGATTATTTTAAATGGAATAATTCTTATACTGTTTTCTTTACGATTTAATTCAATTCTCAATGCAAATCTTGCTGTATGTTTCTCAAGATTTGTTCTAGTTTCCAAATAAAAATATGCTTTATTTTCAGAATCCCATATTGCATTACCATAATCTTCATAAGAACATGCCACTTCCATATCTACCGTACCCAATAATGTAGCCCATGCTATTTCATCTGTAATTTCATCAATAGTTCTTACACGACAGCTTATGTTTTTAACAGATACAACCTCAATATCGCTATAATCAAATCCACTTTCTATACCATCTTTATCATATGACAACCCATGAACTTCAACACAGTCCTCATTTTTTAACATATTTTGAATTTCAGGAATGTAATTTGCAATCAGGCAATTAATTTCTTGAAGAATATTCTTATATTCTGTCTCCTGAATATTTATTGCATTATATAATTCACCTAATGTTTTATAAAAAATGTGATTTTGGGAATTACCACAAGCTTTTTTTAATCCATTATCGTTGCATACAATCGCAATTACCTCATCCTTACCAAATCTTTTACGAATCTGATTTGCAATAAACGCATCTGGAAATTCCTTTCTTTTTTTCTCTCCAGATTCAAATGGCGGTTTAATATCAAAATAATCATCAACTATATCATTCAAATCTATCAATGACAAATCTAGTATTTCAGGGTTTAAATTCTCCAAAAATTTTCTCCACACATCTAAACTCTTCTCTTGATATTTCTCCTTATCAAGCAACAACAAATCCGTTTTTACCCCAATTTGCTCTAAGAGACCCTTAGATACTATTTTCAGCACCTCTTTCCTTAATCCTCGAAATGCGGAACATATATCTTCACTTGCCCTTACAATATGTTTTTCAACTTCTTTGACAACAATATTGCTCAATACAATCTTTATTTTTCCCGTCTCAACATAATTGATAAGTAAACTCAATGTACTGTCCTTGCTAAAATCCAATTTATTAGAATCAAAAATATTTGTATCTAGCGTAACATACAACGGAAATTTTATCATATATCTTCTCCTACTCATGTAATCGTTTATATTTCTGCCACAAAGTTCTATTTTTATATTAACACAAAATAGCAACACTGTATATCTTCTATACATAATGCTGCTATTTTCTATAAACGCTCCTGCTTATTATGTTATATATGATTTTCTAAAAATCATTCTCAAACATCGACAGCCCTGCCATCATCATTTCCTCATCCATATCCATTCCATCATTCTTCACTTCTCCCTGTTCCTTTTCTGATTCCCCTTCCATATTCATACCCACTTTAAGTTGTTGCATGAACTCTTTATCCTCCAGTAGCTGCCGTTTTAATTCTTCTACACTGACATTTACATTATTATAGGAAGAAACACCTTTATTTTCTTTATGTAGCCAGGCATATACTAATTCTGTAATCCATGCAGTTTTACATCTTTTCTGAGATTTTAGGTATTCCCCTATTTCTTTTTGCCGTTCATTATCTTCATTGAATATCAATACTACTCGTATCTGTCCCACATCTGCACCCCCCCCCCTTATCTTTTCTGGAGACGCATTGCTGTCAACTTCTCATATCCGATTGCATTTGCTCTGACATCCTCAATAAACTCTATGTATTTAAAATCCGGCGATTTCTCAATCTGTGGTTTCAATAACAGGCTTCCTCCACCAAGAAATACTGCTGGATTGGTTCGGAAATCCGGTACATACGCATGAAGTTTATTTGTAATTCTTTGCATCCAGTCCTCTGCCATTTTCTGAATTTCTCTGATTACTTCTTCATCCAAAATGGTCGCCTCCTGCATTAACACCTGTTCTACATCAGAAGATTCCAGATGAATACCAAAATTCTGCTGAATTACATTGGAAATTTCCGAACGGAGAATCGCCATACCGGAACGATCACTGACTCTGACTGATAAATCTGGCTGTCCTTTTCGGATCACCAGCAAGTCTACGGTTCCATCTCCAATGTCAATGCAGTTAACTGTCCGGTACTGTTTGAACAGACTTGCTTTATAGCACATAACCGCTGCAAAATTTTGAGGACTCACAAATGTATCTTTCAGATAACAGTTAACCGATTTTCCGTTAAACTTAAAGGAGATACCATGCTTGGAATGTTCCATAAAATATCTCTTGAATCCAGGAGCCTGCTGTCCGAAATCTGCCGGCGGAAGTCCAATTCCAAGTACAATATCCTTTCCAGATAAAGTAATTCCCCTGCTCTTGGCTTCTAATGCTAATGCAAATAATGTGAGAATAAAATAATCTTCATCCACTGTTTTATCCGCCTTAAAAGGCATCCTGGTTTCTGACAATGTATAAAATGTTCCCTGATATTCAAGAATGTCCTCATTCATAAATCTTCCAGGTTCAGAAGTATATCTAACCAATCCACATGGAAAATCCACATTGCTTCCCTTCATATTTCCATTTCCATGATCAATTCCAAAAATAATCTCTGCCATATCTACTCTACCCTTTCTTCATTAATGATGTACCTATGTGTCACTTAACTTTAACTGACGAATTTTTGAACCATTTTTTCTTTTATTTTGGTGACAGCTAGGTGTAATTTTACTTGTACTTTTGTGTCTGTCCTGTCAGTTAAGTGTTACTTTTGTATCTATCGTTATTATAAGTGTTACATTTGTGTCTGTCAATATTTTTCTGAAACTTTTGTAGCACTTTCTTCTGAAAATATGGTATACTTCTTTCATTGGAGGACTTTGCCTATGAATACAGGAGAAAAAATCAAATATTTTCGGCTGGCTCGTAATATGACACAGGAACAACTTGCACAGGAAGCAGACATCAGTTTCAGCACTCTCCGCAAGTATGAAGCCAATGAACGAAATCCCAAGTACGAACAGCTATCGAAAATTGCCGTTGCACTTGAGATTAGTGTAAATATCTTTATGGATTTTGACATCGAATCCGTATCAGACTTACTTTCCATACTCTTTAAAATGGAAAGTCAGGCAGATTTAGAAATCACTACTACAAAAGAATCAGACCCATCATTATCCGATGATACTCTTTTTCTACATTTCAAAAATAAATATATAAACTCTATTTTAAGAATGTATTATCTTTCCGTAGAAGATATAAAAGACATGGATATTCAACAACAGGAAAAGGCTTTAGCAGAAATCCAGAACAGACTATTAGATAATAATTCAAGTATTCATTCCGATAATCCCATATCCACTGACTCTAAGAAATCTGTTCTTTCTCTTTCTTCTGCCGATCAGATGTGGCTTGAATTATCCTCTGACTGCTCAGAAGAAGAAAAAGAAAAAATGCTCAAAGCAGCCACATTTACAAAGAACTGTTTACGTCATTCAGATAAATAAAAGTGAGTACAAAAAGAGACAGATGTTTATTTGCACCTGTCTCTTTCTTTTCGTTTACACATTTCTCTTTACTCATGAATTTCCAACGGAAGTCCATCTGGATCATGGAAAAAGGTCATTTTCTTTCCAGTATAATCATCAAATCGTACTGGTTCTGTTTCAATTCCTTTCTCATTCAATTCTTTTACGGTATCGTCCACACTCTTCACTTTAAACGCCAGATGTCTTAATCCAAGAGCCTCCGGATAATTTACACGAGCTGGAGCGTTCTTTATAATGAACAATTCTATTTCCTGCTGCCCACATGCCAGATCAATCTTATAATCGTCACGCTCTGCCCGGTAATTTTCCCTGATTATCTGAAACCCCAGCAGATCTACATAAAAGTGTTTTGATCTTTCGTAATCACTTCCTATAATTGCTATATGGTGAATGGTATCGAACATCTTTCCGTCCTCCGTTTTCTTTTCACTGATATGAACTTCATAAATATTTTACCACAGCAAAAGTGAACTGAAAACAGTCTTTCCTAAATAGTTGCTTTCTTCAGCTTTTCTGCCAGTTCAAACCTAAATTCCAGTTCAAGCATATTCTTTCCGTCCCGATCAGAGTTTCCTATATAAACCCAGTCAGCTTCATTAAGTAAGCACTGCATAGTTTCCTTATCTTCAAGTGCTGTTTCTCCGTCACTGAGAAGCCAAATACATCCTGTCTGCAGTTTTATAAGTGCCGACATATCTGGAAATGTCTGAACTTTTATATTGCATCCGGAGATTTTTGAAAACTGCATAGCCTGTTCCGATAAATAAACAAATCTCTGATATTTTGCAGCATTGACAATCTGGTAATGTTCTCTTTTCTTTTGCTCTGCATTTTCCATGATTGCCCGTGCTTCCTGCAATGACTTTTTGCGTTCTTTTTCCCGTTCTTCTGGAGATAATGACTGATCGTGTTCTTCCATTTCTCTTTTCATTTCTTCAATCATTTTCTCCTGCTCATCATAATAAAATTTTTCAATATTCACTTATACAGTTCCTCCCATACACCCTTCATCCTTCTCTTACAATATTCTACTATATTTCCCTTTATTTTACATTACGCCTTGTTAAGATTATATCCTTTATGGTGAATATGTCCACCATATTTTTTATTTTATTCGACAATTATAATTAGAATTAATGGTATTTTATGCCAAAACATAGGAAAGGCGGGGATACCGTGATTGATTATAGTCCGTTATGGAAAACTATGAAGGAATGTGGCATTTCTCAATATACTCTCATCAACCGGGGCATCGACAAACACACTCTCGATCAGCTTCGTAAAAATCAAAATGTCACTGTTCTCACTATTGAAAAATTATGTGATATTCTTCACTGTACACCTAATGATGTATTTTCGTTTAAAAAAGAAAATGATTCATAATACCGTCATAGCATAGCATCTTTTCTATGACGGTATTTCTGTATAACCATAACATAATAAAACCGCAAGCTCTCTGGCCTGCGGTTTTATTGTCTTTAAATCTGTATTTGATATTTCCAGTTTAAATATTCCTCATCAGATATAAGCCCCCTTGCTCGTTTTCCCCGTATCACTCCCCATGCAAACAGAAAATCATTGAGTTTTTTATTGTGAAAGTTGATTACAACATCTCCTGTCTTAGAGTTTCTCTCCAACTTCATTTCTGGAAAATAATCTTCCAGTACAAGAAGCCTGTATATCATATCTTCTTCCTTGTAACCAATCGGAATAGCAATATTTCTTGGATCAGCTTCTAACACTTCTGCTATTTTATTCAGCATTTTTTCTTTTGGAGTACGCTTTCCAGTTTCGTACTGTGCCATTCTCGGTCCTGCACTTTCTTCTCCAATCCCTACTGCTATTCCAAGTTCTTTCTGCGTTATTCCTCTTATGTTCCGGATTCTTTTAATGTTCTCGCCTGTACTCATATTTTACTTCGCCCCTTTCGTATTAAAACACTCACTGGAAATGTAATTACATACCAGACTGCTCGTACTGCAATCCCGATTGCAACAATGAAACCAAATACAGCTCCGATAATCACACTCATAGCTGCCATGCCAACTGTTCCAGATAAATCCCATCTTGACGGAATAATAATGAACATATATGGTATCCCTATTGGAACACCATATACCAACATAAACCGGAACCAGTCAATCGAACCATCTACTATAAATATGTACTGTCCAAGCCAGGTAATTGTTCCAAGTAACAACAGCGGTAAAATACCTTTTGTAATAAAACTTTTCATTATGCGATGTCCTCCGTTTTCTTCTTGATCCTATCTGCCATTCCAATAAGCAAATCATCAAATACAAACCTTATCTCTATCTTCTCAGAATCATAAATCGTGATTTCCTCTACAAATGTTTCAGCTATGTGTCTGGTCATCTTTTTCAAAATATTTACTTCTTCTGCATTTTTCTCTACGGTTCTTATATCTTTCATTAAGTCATCTTCCACACTGGTAACTTCTTGTATCTGTTCATATTTATCCTGTATTATTTCTATCTTTTCATTTAGATCTTTTTTATTCTTCAGATAAGTCTCCTGATTCACCACACCTTCAGCATATGCTTCGTACTGCCGTATACGTTCCGCCTTCAATTTTTCTAATTCCTGTTCCATATTTCTTTGCATTGCTGGTAAATTTGTTTTGTTTTTTTCTTCACCCTCTTCCAGTATCTTTGCCATACTTTGAAATATCTCCAGTTGCTTTCGTAAGGCTACAAGCACGATTCTTTCTATTTTGGCTGCTGAATATCTGGTTTTATCACAGGTTGACATACTTCCAACTGCTGCTGTATGCCCACAATACACCACTGGCATTGCTCCATAGTTATACATCATTTTTAATCCGCAGTTTCCGCACTTTACTTTTCCCTTCAAAGAAAACCCTGCATCTCTGGCAAACCCTTTTTGTTTCTGGTTTCCAATCACAAGCTGTGCCAACTCAAATTCTTCATGTGTTACGATTCCTTTGTGATGATTCTCTGTAATAAACTGCTGATGTTTTTTCGTCCTTCGTGTTTCTGAACCACCTACCCGAATACGGGATGTCTTTCCCTGAACTAAGGCACCTGTATACGCATAATTTCTAAGTACCATCCATACAATTCTCGTATCCCAGAGCCATTCTTCTTCTGTTACTTTTCTGTTCCATGCTATTTTCTCATTTCTCTGAACCCTAAACTTTCCTGGAGTAGGTATTCCTCTTTCATTCAATTCATTAGCAATCATCGCTGTATTATAGTCTTTCATCGCCAATTCAAAGACCATCCGCACAATCTTTGCAGGTTCCTCGTCAATCTCCCACTGTCTGTCCTCTGCTTTTTTATATCCAAATGGAATCCTTCCTCCAGTAGATACACCCTGTTTCCATTTTGTCTGGATACAACTTTTATATTTCTTAGAAAGATCTCTGCTGTAAAGTGTATTGACCAGATTAGTGATACTCATTTCGAGTCCCATTGTTTTTCCAACATAATTGTTGCTGTCATACTGTGAATTGATTGCAATTACCCGGACACCCATGATTGGAAATATCTGTTCCAGATAATCTCCAACTCCAATGTAATCTCTACCAAGCCTGGATAAATCCTTCACCAACAGAACATCTATCTTTCCCTTTTTCGCATCCTCTATCATCTCCTGAAATGCCGGACGGTTAAAATTTGTCCCACTGTAACCATCATCTATATATTCTTTAATTTCTCCATCCAGCTCATCCATAGACTCTACGAAACTTTGTAAAAGAAGTCTCTGATTCTCTATACTATTACTTTCATCCTTATTGTTTTTTCCAAGATCTCCATCTGCTAACGACAATCGTAAATAAAATGCTATTATATCCATTATTCATCACTCCATTATCTCCATTACCTTTTGAAATACATCTGAGCATTTCATCCTTACTTCAATCATTCCTTTAGAACTTACAAAAATTTTATCTACCAGCTCGTCTATCAACTTTTGATTGAATGAACGATCATCCAGATATTGTTCCAGATTCTTTTCAACTTCCAGAAATTCTTCTATACTTTTCTCAACCATACGTTTTCTGACCTGTGCCTGATTGATGCCTTCTGTAAGTTTTTCTTTTTCCTGCACATAATGCTCTTTTAATGCTAGATACTCCTGCTCATCCAATAATCCTGTGGCAAAGTTTTCATACAGCGTTGCACTTGTCTCCTCCGCTTTCATAAGTCGGTACTGCATATTCTGAATCTTCACTCTTAACGAAACCAGTTCACCTTTTTCACAAGTTCCTTCCTTCATTTTTTCCAGAACTTCTTTCTTATCACACATAACCTTAATCATATGATGAATCTGATCCATGACTGTTATCTTCAGTAAATCCTCATGAACTTTCTGTCTGCAATATCCCGGCTTACCATCATACTCTTTGCAATAATAGAAGCCCTTTCGTACTCCCTGAGACTGTCCAAAGTTTGTATAACGCATATATGTCATCGTCGTTCCGCACTCCATACATTTTACTTTTTGAGGAAAACTATCTTCCACACCTGCCCATCTGCTACGTCCACGTCTGAAACTTTCCTTCATAAAATCACTTCGCTTTTCCCAGCGTTCCTGCACTTCCTCAAAATCTGTTTCTGCTACAATAGCCTCATGTGTATTTTCATGGATAATCCACTCACTTGGGTCGGTATGATGCTCTGGCATATTCCGGTACTTTGCAGCTTTCCTTTTTCCATATACAGTAGAGCCAATATATGATTGATTTAATAAAATAGTCTTGATTCTGTCCCCAGTCCAGCGGTCTGTTTCTGGAATCTCCATTTCAATTTCGTGTGTTGCTTTATATGCAAATGGAGTCATAATATCCAACATTTTTAATCTCTTTACAATATCACCTGTTCCCTTTCCCATCTGATACCAGCGAAAGATTGCCTGCACGATTGGAGCAGTTTCTAGATTTACCTTCAACTGATTTTTTTCTTTATCAACATAATATCCATAAATGCTTTTTGCGATTTTCATATCACCACGTTGGCTGTGCATTTCAAAAGACAGCACTCTCTTTTTTGACGCATCCTTTGCATACATTTCGTTTATCATGTTTTTTATCGGCATCACCATGCTGTTTCTATCTTCTGCCCTGCTGCTGTCGAATTCATCATTGATAGAAATAAGCCGGACATTCAAACACGGAAAAATGGTTTCTATATAGTATCCAGTTTCTATAAAATTTCTTCCAAACCTTGATAAATCCTTTACGATGATAGCCTGTATCTTTCCCGTCCGGACATCATCCATCAATCGTATAAATTCTGGTCTGTCAAAATCTGTTCCTGTGTAACCATCATCTACATAAGTGTCTACCAGCTTATATTCTTCATGATCCTGGATATACTGATGCAATAACTCAATCTGAGTCTGGATACTTTCATCATTTTCCTTTTCAACAGAAAGTCTGGCATACGCAGCTGTTGCAAGCTGTTTTTGCGTTATTATTGATGCGAAAACCTGTAATTCTTCTTTTTTCTCCTGAACAACATTTGCTCTCCTACTCTTTCGTGCCATCTTCAAAATCCCCCTCAAACCATTTCTGTGGTAATCTTTCTTTCCAATCCTGATATTTAAACTGTACTTCTACCTCTTCATATCTGACGCACTCAATCCGTTCTATCCACGCTTTCACATGCTTTCTCGTGATTTCTTCTGGAACTATCATTTCTGAAAAAGTCTTTATCCAAAGATTATCTTTACTGAAACATTTTTCGATTTCCTTAATCTGTTCCAGATAATCCTGAAGTTTTTCATCGCACTCTTCAAATTCTTCTATATTGACTTCTCTTTGCATTGCATATTCATCTTCTGAAATTTTTCCGGCTATCATGCTGTTATACAAAGGAAGATTTCTGGATTCAATCAAAAGCATTTTTTGAAATATCAATTTTGCTTCTGCCTTTATTTTCAGAATACGGATTTCTTTTTCGTATTCCCAGTCAAAGCTACCGATCATCCCGACAATCCTTTCTGCCTGCCGTTTTTCATTCTCAATTATCTTATGAACTTTCTCATAAACCTCATCAAAGGGAATATGCCCTCTTTCGTATACAATCTCTTTTGGTTTTGGATAACTCAACCGGAAAATCCGAATCTTTAATCTCTGATGTGGATACAGTTTCAATGCTATCCCAGAATCTTTATCAAAAATCCTGTTTGAAAATGGATTAAGTGGCGTTTTCCCTCTGACATGATCACTATATTTCCTCACAGATAATTTTGAATGGGCTTTTTCAAAAGTCTCCTTATCAATAAGGACTGGACAACTAAACATTTTCTTTTTTCCATCAATCGTCCGTTCCCACTCTCCTATGTACTGGCGGTTATAAATAATTCTCTTTACCTGTGCCATTTTCCATGGTGCATTTTCATCCTTGATAGGTCTGCCCCAAAGTTTATTTACATAATTCCCAGAACATTCAATTCCGTCTGCTGTCATTATCTTTGCTGTCTCATTACAGCTATGTCCCTCACAAATCAGCTCAAAGATTCTTCTGACATGTTTAGCTGCTTCCGGATCAATTTCCAACTCCATCTTTCCTTCTTTATATTTGAACCCATACTTCGGATAAATTTTACTTTCGTTATATTTTCTTACCTGATCTGTTGTGAATTTATTTCTGTAAGCCGCTGCTTTCTCATCCAGATATTTATATGTTTCCTCTTCACTCACATCACAGGAGCAAAAATCATCCTCCACTACGGCAAAATACACACCTGCCGGAACAAACATGCTCCTGAACATCTCTGCTGCTACATTGGAATTTCTTCCACATCGAAACATTGAATCCAGAACTACGCAATCAAATTCTCTTGCGATTGCGTCCATTTTCATTTGAAGATATGCTGTTTCTTCATATACATCCTTTTTACGGTCTGAATATTTTTTTCCGAGTGTCCATCCTCTTTTCTTTATGTAGTCCTGTATTCTCTGATTCTGCTGACCGATAATATCTTTTGGAATCTCACCATTCTCCATACAGGAAACCGTCCGGGTATAACTTACGCATCTCATAACTCTCCTACCTTTCTCAGCAGATCACCATTTGCAAACGCATACTTAACAAACTCCGTGATTTCATCTTCATAATTAAAATGAATTTCTATTCTGTCAGTGCTATACACAATAATCCTGTCAATCAACATTACTACGGTTTTTCTATCCAAAGATTTTATGTTTCTATATTGTTTAAACTCAGTTACCCATTGCTGTGTACGCATCTCATTCGACAGCATTCTTTTTTTCTTCTCTTCCAATCCTTTCATAGATACTTTTGCATTCTCTATCTTTTTAGAAAAGTTCTGTTTCAGCTCTCGGTATTCCTCTCTGGAAATAATCTTGTCCACCATATCCTGATATAGATTAGCTTTCAGTTCTTCATATTTCTGGATTTCCTTATGAAGAGTTTTCATCTGTGTATCCAGTATCTTCACGCCAAACTGCTGCTGTGGAAGATTTTCTATCTGTGCGATAATCTCATCAGCTTTTACAATCAATGCAACCTGACTTCGGATTGCCTCCAACACTGCTTTTCGCAATTTTATATCACTGATATTATGAGAACTGCATCCCTCTTTCCGTTTATAGGTTGAACAATGATAGTAAAAATATTTCTTTCCTTTTTTAGTCGTTGTCCGTCGTACCAAATTCTGTCCACAGTCTCCACATCGAAGAAGACCAGAAAATTCATAAATACTTTCTTCTTCTGGAGAAGTCCTTGTATCAAGTTCCATCAGTTTCTGCACACATTCAAAGATTTCCTTTGAGACAATCGGTTCATGTGTACCTTCCACTCGAATCCAGTTCTCTGGCTCTATCTTCTGTCGGACATTCACCTTGTAATTAATTTTTCTGGTTTTGCCCTGCACCATGGTTCCTGTATACAGTTCATTCTTTAAAATTCTTAAAACCGATGATACGTCCCATTTTGGTTTTTTCCCTGCCATAAAACCTGAACTGTAATTAAAGCCACAGGCTCTCTTATACTCGGCTGGTATCAGCACTCCCATTTCATTTAATCGTGCTGCAATATTCTTTGCACTATACCCATCAATCTTCATGTTAAAAATCATCCGTACAATTTCTGCTGCATATTCATCAATTACCAGATGGTTTTTATCTTTCGGATCTTTAAAATATCCATAGCCTGCATAGTTTCCTATAAACTGACCTTTTTTTCTTTTTATATCTAACTGACTTCGGATTTTAATTGAGATGTCCCTGCAATATGCATCATTCACTAAATTTTTGAAGGGAACTATGATTTGATCTGAATCGTTTGTCGTATCAGCACTATCATAGTGATCATTCACTGCTATAAACCGAATACCCAAAACCGGAAAAATCTTTTCAAGATACCTTCCTGTCTCAATATAGTTTCGACCTAATCGGGATAAATCCTTGACGATGATACAGTTAATCTTATGATTTCTTGCATCCTCCAACATTCTCTGAAAATCTGGACGCTCAAAATTTGTACCACTGAATCCATCGTCAACATATTCTTTGACCAGTGTAATGTCACTATGTTGCTTTACGAAGTCACGAAGCAAACTTCTTTGATTGCGTATACTATCGCTTTCCACTTTATCTCCATCATCTTTGGAAAGTCTCATATATAACGCTGCTAAAAATGAATTTTGACTTTTTAAATACATAAAGCCATCAACCTCCTAATTTACTCGCTTTGTAGCTGTAAACCAAGAAATTCATGGCTCTTTAGATGCTCTTTAAATTTTGACCCACATCCATGTTAACATAACTTCTGGTCTCTTGCCACACCTTTTTTCAAATTTTTAAAACTTTTTTTCTGGAGAGATACATCTGCTCAAACACGCTTCCAAGGTATCCTGTCCAGCAAAGCTAATCTTTACAATCATTCCATTTGATATATGACAATAAGGATTCTTTACCTGTCTGATATAATCAGCAATTCTTTCTTCCAGCGGAAGCTCTGTATGAATCTCCACATCATCCAGATCAACCAAGGTGCTTTTATCTACATTGCGGATGTCAACTGCTGCCATTTCCTGCAATTCTTCTATCGTCGGCATTTTTCTGTTGTCCATTTCTTTACCTCCTACGATTTCTCTTTTTCCATTAATCACAGGCGGCAGAGGGCAAAAGGTCATATAAATTTTAAATTTTTTTATTTTTTTGTATTTTCATCTGTCTTTTTGGTGTCTCCCACGCATGATTAGGGGAAAGTATTCTCTCTTAGAGCAAGTTTCGCAATGTCAGACAAAAACCCCTCCGGGATTTTTTCTGCCTTGCAACTTGATGGGGATTTCGTTTCCCCATACCCTCGACCGCAATCAAAGATATGCGTATTGGTTCCCATTGCCATGGTCACAGCGTGATGATTCTTCATCACTTGCTTTCACAGCAAGCTGTAAAATTTTCTCTCTCCTATGCGGAACCAATGTACAGAAAGGAGCATCCAATGACAAGACCACAAAAAGAATCTGATATGAAACGGGAACACCGGGTAACAATCCGCCTGACTGACACTGAATTTTCTATTATAGAAAATACGGCAGAACAGGCAGACATGTCTATTTCCGAGTACATGCGAAAACAAATTATGGAGGGACAGGTCAATACTAAATTTGAGGTTGTTGCAGATGTCAAAGAAATAAAAAAGCTGATTGGTGAATTGGGTAAGATAGGAAGCAACCTCAATCAGATTGCCCGATATTTTAATCAAGGTGGAATTATCTCCTCAGAAATGAGAACAGAAATTAAAAAATCTCTCCGGGATATTTATGAGATGAAATATGAAGTGATGAGAATGGCAGGTGATTTCCGTGGCAGTGATTAAACATATCGCAAGCAAAAATGCTGACTATAGAGAATCCGAACGGTATCTCATCTTCCAGCATAATGAATACACCCAAAAGCCAATCCTCGATGATGAGGGGCATATGATATTACGAGATGAATATTACCTAGATGGTCTGAACTGTGATCCATTTACCTTTGCATCTGAATGTCAGGAACTAAACAGCTATTACCATAAAAATAAAAATTTCAATGAGATCAAGTCTCATCATTACATTATCAGCTTTGACCCAAAAGACAGAGAGGAATGTGGACTGACTGGTGAACGGGCACAACAGCTTGGACTGACTTTTGCAAAGAAGAACTTTCCCGGTCATCAGGCTTTAGTCTGCACACATACAGACGGTCATAACGAAAGCGGCAATATCCATGTGCATATTGTGATCAACAGCCTTCGGAAATATGACGTACCCCAAGAACCCTATATGGAATTTGACTGTGAATCAAAAGCCGGATATAAACACCACCTAAGCACAGCCTACCTTACTCACTTAAAACAAGATATTATGGACATGTGTCAGAAAGAGGGCCTGCATCAAGTTGACTTGCTCTCTCCTGCTGAAAGAAAAATCACGGAAAAAGAATACTGGGCACAGCGTCGTGGACAGGAAAAACTTGACAAGCTCAACCAGAAAATGCTTGAAGATGGTATCACACCAAAAGAGACTCGCTATCAAACAGAGAAACAGTTTCTCCGGGATGCTATTGATGATGCTGCAAGCACCGCCAAGTCACCAGAAGAGTTTGCACAAATCCTCGATAAAAAATATCATATCATCTTCAAGATCAGCAGAAACCGGTACAGCTATCTTCATCCAGGCAGAAAAAAATATATCACTGGACGAAATCTCGGAACACGATATGAAGAGGATTTTCTATTACAGACATTTAAGGAAAATGTAAAATCACTCTCTGATAGGAAAATGAAAATTGAAGAACCACAAGTTCCAAACACTGTGAAAGATTTGCAGACAGCACTTTCTCCTGATTCTTCCGATATTCCTGTACCGTTCATTTTCATAAAATCAGATCTCCGACTTGTGATAGATTTACAGACCTGTATCAAAGCACAGCAGAGTGAAGCCTATGCTCAAAAAGTCAAACTCTCCAATCTGAAACAGATGGCTCAGACGGTTGCCTATATTCAGGAACATGGATATAACTCTCTTGAAGATTTCCATACGGCACTTGACCAGGCATCCAATCAGACCAGTGCCGCCAGAAAATCTTTAAAGGATACAGAACAACAGCTTAAAGATGTGAATGAGCAAATACATTTTACCGGACAGTACCTTGCATACAAAAACGTATATGCCGACTATCGTAAGAGCCGCAATAAGGATAAATTTTACGAAGAACACCGGGCAGAGCTTTCCCTTTATGATACAGCTCTCCGAACACTGAAAGAAAAATCTGCCAGAAATAAGATTCCTTCTATGAAAGCCCTCTATGCTGAAAAAGACCGGCTTATTGAATTGCGAGATACACAACGGGAAAATTTTTCTAACCACCGGGATTATGAACGGGAGCTTCATAGCGTTTCCGCTAATATTGATATAATCCTTGGGAAGAGTCACGAGCAGGAACAATTCCAAAAGAAAGAACCTAATTTGTGAATTTTTTATATAAGCTTCATTAGTTATGGGTAGTATTTTTTTATTCTTCTCTCTACCCATAACTAATTCGCAAGCACTCTTCTCAAATCAATTTAGGGTAATGCTCCGAAATATATTCTTGCATAAATATTGGATCAACCGATATATTCATTTCTTTTCCTCTTTGATTCGCTTGATCGTGTTCTTTTTCAAATAAAATTGTATCATTCGGAAGTATATTTAACAATTTTTCATATACCTCTATATCCTTTTTATCTTTTGTCCTAACACTAAAGGGATTAATACAAAATATGCCACAATAATTTTCTAATTTCCATGGATCAAATCCTTCTATTTTTCGTATATGTCCTTCAACTATATTCGTTAAGTAAATAACATCAACTGTCATAGCCAGTTCTAATTCGTAATTTATCGCAAAATCTCTTTACCGCTTTATTATTTTGAAGAACTCCCGCTTTATATAATACAGATATATTTTCCCAAAAAAGACTAACTGACTCATTTGTCATATTTTCCATTATAATATGCTCATTTTGATTTTTTAAATATCCGTATATCTTATTTATTACTTCATTTTCTGTCATAATATTTATATCTCCCATTTAAAGCTTGTATATTTAAACTTCTCAAAATTCATACACCTATTATACAATCCCTCGTTTCTTTTTTTCAACAAAAATGGCCCCGCCACATAAGTAGCAAGACCACTTTCGTTGAAAATTACTTCTTCTTCCTCTCCATCTCCTCTTCCACTGCTCTTTGTTGCTGCGGCTGTCCTTTGCCTTGATTGGCTATCTTTTGCTGATGTTTACGAAGCCGTTTCAGCACAGATCTCCGGGGAGCATTTTTATTTTTTTTCTTTGGAGTATTGTTCATCAGTCCATCAATCATATTGTAGTTGGCTTCTTCTGCCATCTCTGCACTACGAAGATACTCTCCGTTGTCCATGACCTTCTGCCAGTTTGCCAGCTCTGGTTTCTTTTTCTGCTGCTCTGGTAACTGCTGTGTCTGATTCGGTTGCATCTGCTGTTGCCTTTGCTGTTCCTGTTCTTTTGCTATCTGCTGTTGCATAAAGTTCTGGATGTTCCGTCTTGCTTCTTCGTCAAAGCCATTGTAACAGTCATTCATAACTACTGCCCCATCTTCACTGAGAATCACATAGGCGGCTCTTGTCCCATACTCTTCATGTTCCATCAGAAACCATTTTTTCTCATTCATCAAAATATAATCCTGAGCAAGCCATGTACCTTTCTTTCCTTCGATTTCATATCCCGTTGTATCAATGGAAAGTCTGGTATCAGAGGAATTTTTGATTGTGAGAAATTCTGGAACAATGATGAATCCGTCTTTATTAATATAGTAAGCTGTGGTTTTTCCCTCATCTGTGATAACCAGAACATCGCTGCATCCGATGGAATGACCTTTGAAGTTCTTCGGTCGTTGTTTCTGCAGGCGTATTTTTATATCCGCCGGAGTTTCCCCCGGCTGGATTCTTCCAATGTACACCTGCTGATAGTTCTCAATGCTGACGCTCTTTCCTTCGCTTCTCAGCTTTTCATAGGAACGGAAACGAACATCCCGGTACTCTGGTGTTTCTTTTACCTGATATACTGCACACTGACTTGTACTCATTCCTCGTCCTCCTCTTCCAGTTCCGCTTTATAATCTTCCAGATCCATAAGAAAAATCTCATAGCCTTCGTCACTCATGCAGAACAACTTTCTTATGGTATTGCAGACCAGCCCGATCATATCCGCATCCCCTTTCAGAAATGGAATGATATTGTCGATGGCTTCCATCGTGTCATTTCTGTTTCCTTTATCAAACATTGCCGTTACTAAACATTCGTCTGTATCAAAGTTCATTGCCAGATCCATCATAATTCTACATCCCCCTTCTTATGTGCTTTAGGTTTTTCTGCTTCTTTATTTTTCTGCTCCTGTGCTTTTGCCCTTGCCTGAAACTCTTTTAACGACTGCAGCACAGATTTTTTCAGTTCCCCTTTTTCACCCTTTGCAGGCTCTTTGTTTTGTTCCCGGTTCGGTTCTACTGATACGGATTCTTTCTTGACTGGTGTTTCTGAAACTTCCTGTTTCACTTCCACGGTCTGTTCTGCTTCCTGCACTTTTCCATGTTTCTCATTCAGATACTTTTCCATATCGTTAATTGCTTTCTGTACCAATGGGCTTTCCTTATAATGAGGAATCATATCTATCAGTTCCCTGTCCACTCTATCCCAACACATCAGTTCATATTCCCCGGAATAATCCTTATCCCCGTCCTGCAGGTCAAAACCAATCCCTTTGCCTCCATGTAGTCGATCTGCCGGAATACTTTCATAAATCTTAATCGCTTCTTCCAGAGTAAGATTATTATGGTACTCACCCATGACCGGGAACTCCATGCACTCTGCTACATAGAAACTGATCGTAGCTTCTGGCTGTTCCTGCTCAGGCTGTCTGGTAAAGATAGAAAGGGTTTCTGCATTTTCCAGACGGGAAAGTAATGACCGGGCAGTTATCACATCACTGTCTATATCAGATTCTTCCGATACTTCAACGAGCCAGTCCTTTAAACACTCTGTTTTCTTATTCAAAATGTCCTCTGTAATTTTCTCCACCTGTTCTTCCCTATTCTCAACGGTATCTTTATATTCGTAAGAGTCATATTCATAGCTGAAATTATCTAAATCAGCCGCCAGCTTTTTGATTTCCTGCTGATCAAGGTAAGCATCTGCTTCCTTCATATATTCTGCCAAAGTGATTCTTTCTTCAGCAATAGGATTGATGTCCACCTTAATACCTGCCATTGCTATACCATGAGCATTTAATTCATTGAAGAAACTGTCCTCCCGGATATTGCCACGATAAGAAAGCACCACATCAAGGTCAGAATCATCTCTGTAAAGTTCCTCTCTACTTCTGGAACCATGCACCCTTGCTGCAAGTAGCTCTACTTCGTTTTCTAATCCCATTTCTTCCAGAATACCCTGTGCATGATACAAGACACCCTGTTCCACTTCTGCCCTGCTAAGACCATTTAATGCTACTTCATCTCTTCCAATCTCAGAAGTCGCACGAAGCTCACCTGCCTGTAGTAAATCCTTTGAATGTTGGATGGTCATTGCCTCAAATTCTTTATAGTCCACTTTAACACATTCCATATCATCCATTCTTTCACTTTTCAGGATTTCATAAGTAGCTTTCTGAATGGATGCGTCTGGATTATCGTAATCACCACTCTGGATTTCATGCAAATCAGAGTCATAAAAAATAAAGGAATATCCTTCTTCTGTTGCCTGTATGCTCAGATACCCTTTGCTCTCGGTAAACTGCATTGCGATTCCTTCATAGGTTTGCAGTGCTTTTTCCCTGTGAAATCCTTCAAAAATACTTGCCGGGCAGTTTTTTTCTAATTGTATCCGCTGCATCTGTTCTTCCTGAACTTCTTCCACATCTGCCATCAATTCTTCATAATCCACTACTTTTGCGTCTTCCAATGAGTACCCTTTATCTTCCAAAATATCACTGGCAGCTTCATCTACATAAATTGTCGGATTGTCATAGATTCCTCCATCATCCTCCTGATAATCTTCATTGTAAAATGTATAATCATAGCCATCTTCTGCAGTCTGGATTGTAAAGTATTGTTTTCCAATCTGATATGCAATCTGTACCTCATTCCAGTCCAGCATATTTTCCATTATATTTACCGCTTCATATATTTCCGGATTCAGCCACCCTCCGATCTGTTTATATGCATGGGTCAGCTGATCTATTCCGTTTTCACATCGGATAAAATCCATGCTTTCCTGCATTGTTTCCGTATTCTGGATACCAAGCACTTTTTCCTGATGATTTGGCAGGCGTAAATATTTATGCATCGCTTCATCCAGTGATTTATACCGGTTTACTTTTACTAAACCCTCTGCATTTACATCTTCCATCACATAAAAATTATCAACGTAATGAATCTCTGGCATTTTCAACTTTATGCCTTCTGGCAGCTGCACCTCACTGACTGCATGGAAATTAAACCGGACATCCGTTCCAGATTCATTTTTTCCTGCCATCGTTTCTTCCCAGGTGTCTTTCTGTACTGCCTGTATTTCTTTGATTGTAAGTGTCTGTCCACTCCGCAGGGTTACAACAGAATCTTTCGGGAATTCTGACAAGTCATAAAGTGTTGTTCCATTTTCCTGCAAATATTCCGATACAGCTTCTAACGCTCCTGCATCAAACCCATTCCATAAGTCCTCCGCTACAAGCTGTCCATTTTCTGCTACGATAATGCCCGCCACGTTGGCGCCAAATTCATCATGTTCCATTAAGAAAAACTTCTCCCCCGCATATTCCTTTTCATCAACCGTATGCCATGTCCCATTATGTCCTTCTGCTTCATATCCTCTTGTCTCTGCCGTGATCGTCACTTCATTTTCTCCTATCGCCTGTTCTATCCTCTGCATCCGGATCTCAGCTCTTGCCATGTCAATAAACCCATCTAAAACTGCCGGGTGGCTTTCGATCACATAATCCAGGTTCAGATTTCTGCCCCGGCTGACATTTTCCGGGACTTCGATATGCTCCGCCCAGTCTTTGTTCTGTCTGGAAAATCTTCCATCATGGGAAAGTTCACGGATGGTATTTGCCATAACAAAATTCATACGTTCTTCCCCGAAGCGTTCCACGACTTCTTTTGCCGCATCCTGCTTTAAGTGCAGCCCGTCAAAATTCTCCCGGATGGCTTCTTCGATTGCTTTCTTACAGTCCAGGTTTAACTTTCTGGAATCCAGATAAGCATCCACATCCCGTTCTCCCATTGCCTGTTCCAATGTTCCTTTATAAACTGGCGGATATGCCCTGACGGAATTATGTTCCAGCATGTTCATTCTCTGCTGGACAAACTCTGGAAGTTCCTGAAATCCAAAAGAATCTACATAATAGGCTGTAATCTCTGCACCCCTGTTTATCACGATCACATCACTTACCGATAAGGAATGACCACGGAAATCTTCCGGTCGGTCAATGTTAAAGCGTTCAAATATATTGTCTAACGTGATCGTTGGCATCCACGGTGCTGCATAAACCATCCGGTAATCCTTTCCGTCAATGGTATAGCCCAGACTCTTTGCGGATTCTATTCCCATAAACTGATAAGTATGCTCATCTCCACTATCCATCTGATAAATGGCAAACCTTCTGCTTTCTCCATGCAGAAGAAGTGTCTCATCAATCTTTTCCGCACTGTCCTGTTCCAGTTTTTCCTGTCTGGCGGCAGCTGCTTCTCTTTCTTTATGTACTTTCCATTCTGCTTCCGTAATACCAAAAATACCGTCATGTCCCAGGATTGCATTTTCTGTTTCTGCAAGAATCTGTCCTGCCTGCTCTGGATTGTCTGGATTTCCATGTAAAAGAAAAACTTCCGCACCCTCACGATACAATTCTACTGCCCTGTTTTTTTCAAGAGGATACATGTGTTCCAGTCGGATTCCTGCTTCGTGCATTTCTGTAAAACCGATCATGCCATCTGGAAAATTGTCAATCTGTGCCTGTGTTTCATTCATAAGGCTTCTCGTATATTCACTTCCCGGTCTGCGGATTGCAGTCATCATACGGTTCACCAGTCCAAGCACTTCGTCTTTGTCATCCATCTTATATGCAAAATTCACAATAAGATTTCTCTGGGAATCTGTGAAGTTTCCCGTATTGGCAGCTTCTGCCGTTTCAATCAGACGGTGGGCATACTGCATTGTTGTTTCTTCTTCAATTTCTGGTTCCTTCACTGGAAAGTTCGCCCTTGCTGCCTGGATCACTTCATACACCAGTTTTGAACCGGCTTCATCATAAGATTCTCTCATGTCCCATACCAGGTCATTCAGTCTCTCCACCTGTCCGGGAAAGGTTTCTGCATATTCACTTACAAATGCCTTTTCTTCTTCTGAAAAAATATGTCTCGGAAACTCTGCTTTTTGCACGATCATCTCTGCCTGCTCTTTCGGAGAAAGGTCAGAAAAAGAAGTAACTCCTGTGTCAGCATCATACTCCACATCATAAAAATCAATCGGATAGTTCTCTCCGTGCCTACTGCTGTCATACAGTGGTGTGACGGCAGCACCTTTTTCTTCCAGAAAACTTTCCAGAGGTTTCTCATTCTCCTCTATCTCACCACTTTCCAGAAGGCTGACGTATTCTTCCACATTCTGTTCTAACTGTTCCCTGCTCATATTTTCGATCAGATCATAAATAAACTCGGAACCCATGCTGCCCGAAAGATGCAGGATCAAATCTTCCTTATGGAAGGTATCCCGGATTGGTCTTTCCATTTCCAACTCGTGCATCTGTGTCTCGATATTCTCAATAACTTCTGAAGATGTTTTTCGGATGGTATCCATAGATGCTTTCAACGCCTTCATATCCCTGCTCTCGCACCAGCTGGCGATATAGGTAAACGAATATTCTGAAGTATCCAGACCAAAATGGTTGCAGACTATGTAAGCAATACTTTCTGCTTCTACTTCTTTTGTTGTCCGGTCTTTTAAAATTCCTTCCGCATCCATTACCTCCCGGTCATGCAACAATGCGTGGCTCACCTCATGGACTCCTGTTTTCATGGTCTGGACATTACTCATATCTTCCTGAATTGCAATATACTTTTCTGTCTGATGATAATAGCCTTTTGCTTCCCCTTCTATTTCCATCATGCGGATTGGCACAGGAGAAATGTTCTGCAATGCTTCCATAAATGTGTCATAAAACTGTACACTCCCGGTAAGCTCCGGCACCTCCAGTTCTGCGATCGGTTCTCCTTCTGTCTGGCTGACATCAAATACTGTCGCTACCCGAAATCTTGGGATAATCATTTCCACAATCTCTGTTTCTGGTTGTCCATCTTCACCAATGATTGGTTCCTGTGTATCCGGGTCAATCCTTTCAATCTCCTGTTTTTCTCTTACTGGTGTCGGTGCAATAATCTGGATTCCTTTTTCCCCACGTTTTACATGACGGTTAAATTTCTTCTGCCATGCCTGATACCCTGCCACCAGTGTTGCTTCCGGTTTCTGCATGGTGATCAGCAGCGTATTATTAAAACTGTAATTGTGGAACTTGGACATGGTATTCAGATATTCGGTATATCTCTCCGAAGTAAAGATTTCTTTTACTCCCTGCTCCAGACGTTCCGATATTTCTTTTAACTGTTTTTCTATATTATTTGCCATAAACAAACCCTCCATTTTATGTCCCCGCCAGAGAAAACTCTGACGGGAAATCTTTTATAACTCCTGTTCGTGTTTTTTCTTTGCAGCTTTCTGTACAAGTGGCTGTTCCGCTGTATTCTGCTGTGCCTTCTCCTGCTTTAAGCGTTCCAGAATAGATGGCTTATGGATTCTGTCTGCTGTTTCCGGAAGTTCTTTTTCTTCTGCAGTATCCCTGCTATCTGTGCTGCTTCCTTCTCTGCCAATATCCTCATCTGCCATAATCGTCTCATTACCCTTTTCATCCATGTTCAGCAATGCATTTAACTCGGATAACCGTTCCATCTTTTCATTCAGCTCTGCTTCTTTCGGGAATGGTTTCTTTACCTCTTCCTGTGCAGTAGCAAGCTGCTGTTGTACGGTTTCCAATTTCTGCTCACTTTCCGTCAGCTTCCTGTCAATGGAAGAAAGGGTGTTATGGATACGCTGCATATTTCCTACCGGGTCTTTTCCGATTTCCAGCTTATAAGAACATTTTCCTTTGACCGTCAGTTCAAATGCATTGGAGAACATATTGTAGGAAGCAGATAACGTAAACCCATGATATTCCCCGACCTTTCCGCCGGTGCTAACGGTTTTTAGCCCTGCACAGGCAGCGATCAACGCTTCGCCTGCTTCTTTCTTATCTTCATAAAGGACATTTCCTACCGTCATGGCAAATGTGTCATTATCCTGTAAATCCACGCTTTTTACTACCTGGGAATCTATCTGCATCCCGGCAATCCGTTCTTTCAATGCACTGATCTGTACCGGGAAATTCTTTGCAATATCGGATTCCAGACGGTAAATCTGACTGGTGTGGTTTGCCTTTAAGAGTTTCAGCTTACTCACCTGCACATCCAGATCCATTTTTTCTTTAATGTACGGATTGCCTGTGGCAAGTGCCTTGATCTCTGCATAGGACAGTGCGGTATCATCCACATCTTCACATGCCCTGACTGGTGATTTACTGGTCATGATCTGACTGATGAACTTCTGCTTATTCTCCAAAATCTGCCACATATACGCATCAAAAGTGTTCTCCGTCACATACCGGAATATCTTTACTTTGTCATTCTGGTTTCCCTGTCTTAAAATACGTCCTTCCTGCTGTTCCAGATCAGACGGCTTCCACGGACAGTCAAGGTGATGGAGGGCAATGAGCCTGTCCTGTACATTGGTACCAGCACCAAGTTTTGGAGTGGAACCCATAAGGATTCTCACATGCCCGGCCCGTACCTTTGCAAACAGTTCCGCTTTCTTTGCCTCCGTGTTGTATTCATGGATAAACGCAATCTCTTCTTTCGGGATTCCTCTGGCAGCCAGTTTGTTCCGGACATCATCATATACATTGAAAGTCCCATCCCCTTTTGGAGTAGACAAGTCACAGAAGATCAGCTGAGTTGTCCGGTCTGCTTTTCCCTCGTCCCATACCTGAAAAGCATTTTCCACACAAGTATTGACCTTGCTTTTTTCGGCATCCGGGAGAAGTTCATTTAATAGCCTCTGATCCAATGCACATTTTCTTCCGTCGTTGGTGATCTTGAGCATGTTATCCTCTGTCGGATTCACAAGACCGCCTCTTACACTTTCGGCACGTTCTGAAAAAGCACTGACCATTTCCTGCTGTTCTTCACTTGGCTTCAAGACCTCATTGATAAACTCTGCTTCCGGTACAGGAAGATTCAGCATATCCGAAGTCTGAATATCCGCAGCTTCCTTAAAAATAGAGATCAGCTCCGGAAGATTGAAAAAACGGGCAAATCGTGTTTTCGCACGATAGCCCGTTCCTTCCGGTGATAATTCGATTGCGGTTACTGTCTCCCCGAACGTTGCCGCCCAGGAATCAAAGTGTCCCATACCCATACGCATGAGTGTGTCATACTGGAGATAACGCATGATAGTGTAAAGCTCCGTCATACTGTTCGATACGGGAGTACCTGTAGCAAAGGTGATCCCTCTGCCGCCGGTCAGTTCATCCATGTACCGACATTTCATAAACATATCCGAACTTTTCTGTGCATCCGTCTGTGAGATACCCGCCACATTCCGCATTTTTGTATACAAAAAAAGGTTCTTAAAACTATGACTTTCATCCACAAACAGCCGGTCTACGCCCAACTGCTCAAAAGTTACTACATCATCCTTTCTGGTCTGGTCATTGAGTTTCTTCATCCTCGCCTGCAGACTCTTCTTTGTTTTTTCCAACTGCTTGATGGTATAATTCTGTCCTGCCTGATGTGCCGCTTCTTCAATGGAAAACGTAATATCTGCGATCTGATCTTCCAGCATGGCAATCTGCCGTTCCCTTGAAAGGGGGATTTTCTCAAACTGTGTATGTCCAATGATCACGGCATCATAATCTCCTGTCGCAATACGGGAACAGAAACGTTTTCGGTTTGCCGGCTCAAAGTCCTTCTTTGTTGCCACCAGGATATTTGCTCCCGGATAGAGACGTAGGAAATCACTGCCCCACTGCTCGGTCAGATGGTTTGGCACAACATAAAGATTCTTCTGTGAGAGTCCCAGCCGTTTTGATTCCATACCGGCTGCGATCATCTGGAACGTCTTCCCTGCTCCTACGCAATGAGCCAGAAGGGTGTTATTTCCATACAGCACATGAGCCACTGCGTTTTTCTGGTGCGGCATCAGGGTGATCTCCGGGTTCATGCCGACAAACTGAATATGGCTTCCATCATATTCCCGTGGACGGATGCTGTTAAATCGTTCATTATAAATCTTACAGAGATCTTCCCGTCGGTGCAGGTCTTTAAATATCCACTCTTTAAATTCCTCTTTGATCAGCTCCTGCTTCTGCTGTGCCAGCATTGTTTCCTTCCGGTTTAATTCCCGGTGTTCCCCCTCGGCATCCTGTACCGTGTCATAAATCTTGGTATCTCTAAGGTTTAAGGCATCTTCTAAAAGACGGTAGGCATTGGCTCTCTGTGTTCCATAAGTGGAAGTGACAAGGGCATTTCCGTAGCTGTCCACATTCTTTCCCATAACATTCCATTGTCCGGTCACTTCGGCATACTGGACTTTAACCTTGCTCCCTATATAATATCTTGGTGTATGGAATGTCTCTGCCATGAACTGTGTGATATAGTTCTCTGAAATCCAGGTTGCTCCAAGTCTTGCCTCAATCTCTGACGCATCCAGGTCTTTTGGCTGTACCTGCTCTAAATACTGCACGTTGACCATATATTCTGGATGATTCCCAGCAAATTGTTTGGCGATCTGCAGTTTTTCCCTCACATTTCCAGAAAGATATTCGTCCGATGGCTCCCATTTTTCACTAATCGGGTTCTTAAAGATTACCCCTGCCAGTTCTTCGGTAAGCTCCTCTTCTGTTTTCCCGGAAAGCTGTGCCATATAGGAAAGGTCAACGCCTGCCCTCTCACCAATGGAAACCGCAAGTGCTTCACTGGCAGTATCTACAGAAGTTACCGTTTCTGCCCGGCGTATCGTTCTCTTGGTAAAAATATCTGCCTTCCGTTTCAGTTCTCCCTTATCATCCAGAAATTCCAGAGAAGTCAAAAGACAATAGCTGCTGTCCTGACTAAATGCCCGCTTATTGGCATTGCTGCTGAGAAGACCATATTTTGCTGTAAAGGTATCGTATTCTTCATTAAGTTTTTCCTGCAGCTTTGTGATCTGTTCATCGCTTCCCTCTTCCATCTGGCACTGGATCAGTTCATTCGTAATATCACGAATCTTCACCATCCCTTTGACACGTTCCGCTGTCATTGCCGGAAGCTCCATGCGGTTCATCACAGAGTTTTCCCGGTAATAAACTTCATCATCTACCACAGTAAAACTAAAATTCTTTACCTCCGGGTCTGCCGGGATAGAGACAACATCCTCCTCCAGCTCTGTATCCGAAAGTTCCAGTTCCGTGATCGTACCATGGATATTCTGGACAGCTTCTTTTAATTGTTCTTCTAAGGTAATTCCTTCTTTTGGTTTTACGGTCACTTCCTGCTTTCCATACTGGGTACTTTCTGTAGTAAACTCACCAAGCACCATTTCCGGATGCTCTGCAAAATAAGCATTGACTGAATAGCCTTCCGGTGTTTCCTTTAAATTTAACCATTCCGGTTCCTCAATGGATGCCCTGTCCCTTTTCTGGAAAAACAGAATATCAGAAACAACACTGGTATTAGCATTTCTCTGGAACGCATTATTCGGTAATCGGATGGCTCCAAGCAGTTCTGCCCGGTTTGCGATATACTGTCTCACTGCCGGATTCTGCTTATCCATCGTTCCACTTGAAGTTACCACAGCCATTACACCGCCGGGACGGATCAGATCAAGGGATTTTGCAATAAAATAATCATGGATCATAAAATGATGCCGGTCATATCTTCGGTCACTGACCTGATACGCTCCAAATGGAACATTACCTATCACACAGTCGAAAAAGCTGTCTGGATAACTGGTTTCCTCAAATCCCTGCACGGCAATCTTATTTTTCTGGTAAAGCTGTTTTGCGATCCTGCCCGTAACCGGGTCAAGTTCCACACCATACATATTGGCTTTGCTCATACTCTCAGGGATCATTCCCATAAAGTTACCGACACCACAGGACGGTTCCAAAATATTTCCCTGTTTCAGTCCCATATTTTCCAGTGCTTCATACATACTTCGGATCACGGTTGGGGACGTATAAAAAGCATTTAAGGTCGATGCCCTTGCTGCACTGTATTCTTCTGGTGATAAGGTATTCTTTAACTCCAGATACTCATTCGCCCAGCTGCTGTTATTTTCCTCAAATGCCTGTGGGATACCGCCCCAGCCAACATAACGGGATAAGATTTCCTGTTCTTCGGGTGTTGCCAGACGTTCTTCTTTCTCCAAAGTCTGTAACAAATGGATGGCTTCCATATTTGCCTTATACTTTGCCTTCGGACCGCCTGCCCCAAGGTCATTATCCTGAATCCGAAAATTATGCGGTTCTGTTACAATCTTTTCTACTTCCGGTTTTAAATATGGCTGGAATTCTCCCTCATATCCAAACAGTTCATTTTCTCCGGGAATATAATTGCGTCCGGTTTCCAGACACCGGAATACATCGGCAGTCGGTGCATTGCTGACTGCATAAAAATCATCATACGAATACTTTGGGAAATCTTCTGTATGGTAGGTTGATAAATGCAGTTCTGTATTGGAACGGGTCTGTGCAACCAGATCTTTTCCTTCTATTCCTTCCGGCAATACCCCTACTGCTTCAAAATGATACCCCTGATACGCAAAAACACCTTCATCCCAGGACTCCGCCAATTCTTCTGCTGTTTTAGCTGTTACCTCTTCTTCTGGTTCTTTTTGTTCCTGTCCCTCAGAAGTTTCTATTATTTCCTGCTCCTGACTCTCTGAAATAGATTCTTCAGCAGTAACTTCTTCCTCTTCTATTTCCTCTACATCTGACATATCTACTACGGTCGGTTCTGTCACTGCCTTCGTATCTAAGAAATCAAACATGGTCATCTGGTGCCCGGATGGTTCCGCAAAAGACGGTTTTACTTCCGGTGTCGGGAATATCGTATAGGTTCCTTCTACATACTGGTGGAGTTCTGAAAGAAGTTCTGTTTTCTGCTGATAGTTTGTCCCATACGCTTCAAAATCCAATGGAAGAGCTGCCAATGCTGCATCCATCTTCTGTAACAGTTCCTCTGTCTGCTCTGGATTCTCTAATACTGCCTCCATTTCTTTTCCTGGTTTTTCCCAGAAGAAGTCCTCCGTAAATGGTCTGTCCATCTCTTCCGGAAGACGGTCATAAAAGCGGAGTACCTTGTTCGCCATCTGTTCCCGTTCATATTCCGGCATACGAGCATAATCTTCTGCCTGCAGGAACTGGTCATTCTTGATCAGATAAGCTACTCTGTTTGCAACTTTATTCCAAGATAATAAAATTGACGTATATGGATTCCCATAAGCACCTCTTGCAAGAAACAATCCTTTTCCATCATAGTTTGCATGTGAATCATCGGCACCAGACAGTGCATGACTGCTTCCACCAATCCCATACTGTTCCTTGATAAAACCTGTCCTCGCTCTTTCATCCTCATGCAGCAGATAAAAGGAATACGTCCTAAGCCTGCCCTGTGAATACGCTCCACCTCCTGCAAGATAAGCATCAATCTCATCCTGTGTAATGAACATCGGATGTTCTTTCCTGGCAAACCCATCCCTTGCCTGATAAGGGATGATCTCATCCGCAAACTTCTGAAACTGCTTTGAGATATTTACAGGATTATAATGATGGAAACGCATAATGGAATGATTTTCCTCATAGGCTTCTGCCAGTGCATCCAGTCTTTCATTTAGTTCCGAAAGCCACTGGGAATCTTCCAATTTTTCTTCCAGATAATCTGTGATCTCCGGATAGATACTGCGAAGATGTGGTAAGTCCTCTTCGTCAAAAACAATCTCGGCTACTCCTTCTGCCATATCCCCTTTCATATAGGCAAGAGCCTGGGCGTGTTCTTTTACTGCATTACTTCTTGCCGCATCCAATACAGACTGTGGTGCATATTCACCCTGGTCTAAAAGCTGATGGATACGTCCGCTGACATCTTCCCATGATAAAAATGCCTTATCTAAGATATGGTCTGTAACCGTATGCCCCACTGCGATCTGCATCCCGGTTTCATCAAACCAGACTGAATATTCCTTTCCATCAATCTGAAAGCCTTTTCCACCTTTACGGTATTCACGCTTTACAAACTCCGTATATTCCTCCGGTGTCTGTTCGCTCATGAAATTATAGATGATCCGGAGCTGGCTGGCTTTCCGGTTTCCTCCTGTCCGTAAGATTTCATCAACAACTTCCTCTGGAATCGGGATTTCTCCTGCATAAAGGGCAGCTGCCCTTTCCTCGATGTTCCGCCTTTGTTCATCTGCAGTTGGATATTCGGGCAAAGATAAAGCAGAGGCGATCTCTTCCTCTGCTTTACTCAATCCATCTTCTCTTGTATCTTCGACTAACTGTATACCAATTCCGTCAAGATGCTCTCTTCCGCTGTTGCCATCAGTGCGTTCATGTGTGCTGTCCATGCCATCGGATCTGCTTCCTTGTCCGGTGCCGGATTCTTCTCCAGTAATTTCTCCATCTGGCTGTCCATTCTCTCCTGTGCTGCTTTCTCGATCTGTTCCAGATGGCTGTTCAGCTTCCCGGTCAGGAACAGGCTCTGATAAAGGCTGTTCTTGTGTTCCTTCAGAAATGTCCTCCGCAGCATCCCGTATTTCCCGATCGTCACTTCTTCCTCTTCGACGGTCAGATTCGGAAACAGGTAATCTCCCTTGCGATGATATGTCAGTTCCATAATCGGTTCCTCCTTCATTTTCAATATTTTCTTGTTTTTTCGTTTCTGCATCCCGTTTTTTAGTTTCACACATTAACGTGGTAAAGTTATTATAATTCCTTTCATTGGAATTTTCAACCTCTTTTCTCGCTTCTTCCAGAGAAATTTTATGTACGGTCTTTCCAATATCAATCAGAATACTCTCACTGAGCTGGCTTACCGTATTTCCAAGAAAGGTGAGAACTGACAGACGGTTATAATCTGTGATATGCATGAAGTCCTCTTCTTCCAGAAGTTCCATCGGATCAAGCCCGCATCGCCTGGAAAGCAGATAGTAAACACTGTCTGTTGCCAACTGACGGAAATCACTGCGAATCGTCACCTCATCCAGATCTTCCAGATAAGTACCTTCTACAGCATATTCCAATCCGTCTAGGTATTCCTCCAGATTATCACTGACCATTTCCCTTGCGACTGCCATCAATGCATCCTGCAAAGTTGCTGTATCCTTTTCTTCCAGAGCATAGACCTCTGCCAGATGGGTGAGGATCTCTTCTCTCTGGTGTTCCTGCATCTGCCAAAGATACGGGCTTCTGCCCCCGGCTACCATGTGGGTATCCGAAATATCAAACACATAACGGAGTCTGGTATGCTGCCCTGTTTCATCAAGCAGGGCGATTCCCCTTGCACCACGGTTCACCCATCGGAACATCTTTTCATTCCATAATTCCAGTGATGCACAGGCCGTTGCTTCCGGATGCTGTGCATGGATCAGAAGCTGGTCTGAAAAAGAATAACGATATAACCTTGATGCTGTGTCCATATAATCCATCCAGTCTCTGGGGGAACCGCTCACTGATACAGCATGTTCCTGTGCCAGATCCCGGATGTCCTGTAATTTAGACATATCGCTTTACCTCCTTGTCTTATTTCTTTTTCTTCTTTGGGAATTCCAGATGGAATCTCGGCTTGCCATCCTCCAGTGTGAGTAACAGATCTGCATCAAATTTCATATCTTTCTTTTTAGAATACAGACCTTTTACATGGGTACAAGCCTTATCAAGAAGTTCTCTTGCCATCTTTTTATCCAGATTTTTCTCCATGCTTCCCAAGAAACGGTTTTCTTTCCAAAGGGCAAAATCACACTGACGGTTTGAGCAGTAAAAATTCTGTTTGCCCTCGAAAACATCACAACCACAGACCGGACATTTGCCGATCACTTCCCTTGCAGTCTGGAATCTCCTGCGTTCCTCTTCCGGTATCTCCCTGCATACCTCTAAAATCTTACGGACAAGAGAAGTAATCTCTCCCATAAACTGAGTATCTGTAATCTGTCCCTTTTCCATCATCAACAGCTGGTTCTCCCATTCCGCTGTCATTACTGCTGATTTCAGATACTCTGGCATGACCTTTACCAATTCCTTTCCCTCGGTACTTGGCAATATCTGCTTACCCTTTCTCTGTGCATAACCGGAAGAAACCAATTTTTCAATGATACTTGCCCTTGTTGCCGGAGTCCCCAGCCCTTTCTTTTCTGTTTCAGAATCAAACTCCTTATTACCGGCTGTTTCCATTGCAGCAAGGAGCGTATCTTCATTGAATGGTTTCGGCGGAGAGGTATAATGTGTGGTTTTCTCTGCTTTTACTGGAAAAAGCCTCATTCCTTCTTCATACCCAGCAGGAATCGAAGTCTCTTTTTCCTTTTCCTCCACTGGTTCCGCTTTGACACACAGCTGTTTAAATGCCTTTTCTACTTCCTTAAATCCCATCTGTACTGGAATCTTCCCTCTGGCTTTAAAATCATGTTCCTGGCACTTTACCGTAATATCTGTCTGCTCATACAGATATTCTTCTCCAGTTGCCTGTACCAGCTGCTGACAGATCAGCATCATCAGATTCTTTTTATCTGCCGGTAAATCAGCAATTCCTTTCTCCACGACTTCTTTTGTCGGAAGAATCGCATGGTGATCAGATACCTTTGCATTGTTGATTACCCTTTTTATGCCATGCCCCAACTGTCCATAATCTACAAACGAAAGTAATACTGGCATTTTTTCTACCAGTTCCTCTACCGAATCTTTCATATCCTCCGTTACAAACTGACTGTCTGTTCTTGGATAAGTAACCAGCTTTTCTTCATATAATTCCTGTAGCATATCCAGTGTACGTTTCGCTGTATATCCAAAGTAACGGTTGGCCTCTCTCTGCAGGCTTGTCAGATCATAAAGTTTCGGTGGAAATGATTTCTTACGTTCTTTCTTCATCTGTGTGACCACAGCGGTCGAACCATTACATAACGCTGCAAGCAGCTCCGCAGCTTCTTCATTTGCAATGTTCTCGGAAACTACTGTAAGTTTTCCATCTGTCAGTGCTACCTTATAAAACGCTTCTTTTTGAAAATGCTCGATCCTCTCCTGCCGTTCTGCAAGCATGGCAAGGGTTGGGGTCTGTACCCTGCCCACAACCAATCGTTTAAAATATCTCGTGGTGTATGCTCTGGTTCCATTCATTCCAATCAGCCAGTCAGCCTGTGCCCTGCACACCGCAGCCATACAGAGATTCTTATATTCTTCCTCACTTTTCATTGTCTGAAAACCTTTCTGAATGGCGGCATCTTCCATCGAGCTGATCCACAGACGTTTCACTGGTTTCCTGCATCCGGCAAGCACATACACCCTTTGAAAGATCAGTTCTCCTTCTCTTCCTGCATCACAGCCATTGACCAGATACTCCACATCACTTCGATTCATCAGAGTTTTTATGACTTCAAACTGCTTCTTTTTATCCTTGGAAACTTTCAGCTTCCATGCTTCTGGAAGGATTGGCAGATCATCAAACTGCCATTTTTCATATTTCGGGTCATATTCCTCTGGCTGTGCGTATTCTGCCAGATGTCCTAAGCACCAGCTGACAATACAGCTTTCTCCCTCCAGATAACCGTCCTCCCTCTTATAAGCGGACAGATTTTTCGCATAACTTTGTGCTACACTTGGCTTCTCTGCGATCACTAAAAATTTAGACATAATCCTTTCCTTTCTACCAAAAAAGGCAGCCAAGATTTCTGGCTGCCCCTGTCCTTATTACTGTTTCCATCTTTTAAAAACGCTTATTCTTCTTTTTCATCGTCCTCTTCATTTACATACGGACCGTCTGAAAATTCAAGCTGTTCACTTACATAATCTTCGTCCTTACTGCGTCCATGTTTCTTATAGACTGCGATTCCTGCAAAGCCTAAGATTGCTGCAACTACGATAGCTGCAAGACCTTTCACATTCATTCCGCTTTTCTCTTCTTTCTTCACTTTGGTTTCCTCCTCTGCTGCTGGTGTAGTCTCCGGTGTGGTTTCCGGAATCACTACGGTTGATTCTTCAGTTTCCTTGTCTTTTTCTGTTTCATCCAGAAATTCTGCCAGATCGTTCTCATCAACCAGAGACATCATATATACGTTCTCTGTATTACTGGAACGGTCAATGACCATGTAAAAAGTATTCCCCTTTTTCGTCTGGATAGTAAGGAACTGTTTTGTATCATCATTTTCCTTATCATCTACAAGCTGGGCATTTCCCGGTGTAGAAAAAGCAGAATTATTACTCTCTCCGGTAACTCTTCCCGTATCCTCTGCTTTCTCCGTATCTTTATTCTTTTCTGTTGTTGTCTCTTCCACCACCGCTGTCGTTGTATCTTCTGCCGGTGGATTTGCATTTGCATAAACAGTAGCAATGGACGTTCCCGAAATCATTGTTACCGCCATAGCAATTATCAGAAGTTTCTTTACCACTTTATTCCTCATCGTCTAAAACCTCTCTTTCTGCCACCTGCCCCACAGGTGGTCTGTTATCGCTTTCTTTTTGGGGTGTCTCCTTGGTATCCTCCACTGTGATACCGCCGTCCTCATTCATCTGAATCGTAACGGTTCCTTTCTGAATCCCGTCAAGCAGTACCAGTAACTCCCGGCTGTCCAGTTTCATAGAACGGAAAGATTTGATGATCTCCACATCTTCCATCTGTTGTTTTAATGTATTCTGCCGTTTCAGATGTTCCTGCAGCTCTGCGATCTTATCCTCTGTCTTCTGAATATCATCCAGAATCTTTTTTAATTTCATGTTCATCTGCCTGTCACCTCCTCTAATGCAGACGACCAAATGCCATAAAATGTTCCTGCCAGTAGGCACTTGCAATACTTGTGTATTGCACTGGCTTACCACAATGAATCATCATGTTATTGCCAACATAAATTCCAACATGACTCGCTCCACTTGTGTTATAAGTGCCCTGGAAGAAGATCAAGTCTCCCGGTTTTGCTTCCGATGGAGATACCTGCGAACAGTGAGAACGAAGTCCGTCAGCAGTACATCTTCCAATATTCCATCCATTTCCACAATTATTGATAACCCAGCTTACAAATCCGGAACAATCAAATCCACTTGGGGAATAACCACCCCAGACATAAGGAACTCCCAGATATTTCTCTGCTTCCCGGATCATCTTTGCAAACTGTGGATCAGATAAAGCATCTGCCGGTATGGTATAACCAAAGCCTCCGCTTCCGGTGGGTATGCTGTTTAAGTCAAACAGGTAATCACGATTTCCATAATATTTGTTATATGCATCGTATCTTTCCTGTTCTTCTTCCGTCATGCGGCTTCTCAATACGGTATCCAGATTGCGGTTTGTCATCGTCACATCCAGACGGTTTACTTCTTTCGTTGTCGTAACCTGCACTTCCTGGCTTCCATTGCTGTCTGCTATGTATGCCTCCCATGTCTGGTGCCCATGTGCGGAAGCTGCTGCATGATTATCATAATAAACATCAAACTGAACACCATATCTTGCAAAAGCTCCGGTATCTTCTACTACATATTCCACACCATTCATAATGACATGGGTTCCCATCGGTACAAAAGGATTCGATGCATCTACTGCGATCGTATGATTAGCTGTCGGCATCGCACCGCTGGCTGTCGGTCCTCCACTCCACTGCCCACAGCAGATGGAGCAGTTACAATACCCACTGGTGACAACCTGTCCCAGTGATTCTCCTACCCGGACTGTCTTTGTTTCGGTAACTGTCTCCCTGGTAGAATCTGTCGTAATCCCATACTGCTGGCGGAAAATGGACTCTATCTCCTCTGCTACTTCATCATAAGTAAAACCACCGTATTTAACTGTCAGATAAGAGATCAGCTGATATGGATTATGACCGATCTCATCAATCTGGTACCGGTATGCATCGTAATCCGGATGCGTGGATTCCATCTGATTGATCTGCGTATTTAAGGCTTCTTCTAATGCCCGGTATGCATTTTCAGCGGCATAAATGTCCTCATCTGTACTGGAATAACTGGTGGAAATAATGGCAGACGAAGCTCCCTGCAGGGATGCACTGCAGCTGGTAAAACTTGCTGCAATCAAGACAAAGATCAATCCAAAAATAGCAACTGTAGCAAAAATCCCACGATTTTGTGCCACAATCATTTTGACTGCATCTTTTGCTTTCTCTGTAAATTTCTGTGCTGAAGTGATCGCTGCATCCTTTGCCTTTTTACTCTGCTTTGCTGCCTGATACTGTTTCTGATAACGTTTCTTCTGGAACAGCTTTTGCAATGCAGATTTTCTTTTCTGCTCCGCTTCCTTCTTCACCATATTTTTTGCTTCATTTCCATAAACAGATTCAAACATCAGCCTGCTTTTTTCTGCTTCATCAAGAACGCTTTCTTTCAGTCTTTTTGACTGTTCCCTCCTTTGCTTTAAGCGTTCCCTTGTATAAATGGATTTTCTTGCAAGGTTTTCTCCTGCAAGCTCTGCCCGGTGTGCCCCTTCTACCGCAGCATTATCATCTTCTGCCTCATGGGTTTTCCAATGAGCCGCCGTAGCCGCAGCATCTTTCACGGCAGATGCAGAACTTCGGATACCGATACCGGCTCCATGTACCATGCCATCACTTTCATCGCCAAACGATAATCTGGAACTCTTTTTCCGCTGTTCTTTCAGCACACGTTCCCGCTTCGATTTGCCTTTGATCTCCTCCGAAAATCCATCCAGAGACTCTTCTGCCACTTCTGAAGTTTCCCTGTACCGGGCAGCTTCTCTCTTTGCCGTCTTGCTTTCTTCGGACGCCTCCTTTTCCTTCCGTCTTTCTTTTGACGCATAATCTCTGACCATCTTTTTCTTACGGAGATCCCGGCTGTCTGCAACCGTTTCCAGATAAGCCCGTTCTCCCCTTGGCTGTCCACGGATGCTCTCACTGCGAAATGCGGATTTCGTTGCAGCTGTGCTTTCATCGGCTACTTGTTCCCCATCCAGTTCTCCATCTATATCTTGTTCTGACTTCTCATCCAGTACAGTTTCTCTACTATATCTGGCTTTTGGGGAACTCTTCTCCGGATGTTCTGTTTCCCTTTTTTCATTGCTATGCTCACGCCTTCTCTTACTGAAATCCAGTTCATCCTTTTTTTCACTACGGGAAACCTCTGTATCCATGTCCCGTCCAGTGATCCTTTTTTCTTCTTTATTCCGAAGATTCTCTTCTCTAAGACCATCACGGCTCATCTTCTGGACGGTTTTATCTCTCGCCTTATACTCATGCTCCTGCAAATCTCACCATCCCCTTTACTGTTTACCTGTTATTCTGCTTTATCCTGATAGTTCTCCCATTTTTCCAGTACCTCATCTGCCAGTCCTGCAATGGAATCTGTCAGCTTATCTGTAAGCCTTTCACTCAATGTTCCTCTTGCAGCCAGACAGGAAGTAATCCCCATAAAGTCAATCAGTTCCGCTAAATACAGCAGATCATCTAACATCTCGCCAAACACCTCCTCCCCGTTACTGTCCTTTCCTTTTTCTAAAAGTTCTTTATAATTGTCTGCACAGATCCTCTCTGCAAATACACAGCAAGGTTCTCCATTGCATCTCTCAAAATTCGTATAATCTCTCATGTAGTAATCCTCCATTTCATTTTTGGGCAGAAAAAAGGCCGGAAATCCTTTCCGGCTCATCCCCTGCTTTTGTTCTATTTTGTTTTTTATATTTTTTAATCATCTCTTTCTCCGATACCAAGTTTTTTACGCTTCTCTACCTCATCTGGCTTAGAAGTCATCAACGCATACAGCATCAGAGAATTATCAAATTTATCCTTAAACGGGATAATGGTACTGCCATAAAAGACCAGTCCCTCACCTTCTCCACTGTTGGTAACATAAGAAAGCTGATGTGGTGAAATGTTCAGCTGCTTTGCAAGAATCTGCCTGTCACCGGATGCCTGGTTTAACATCAGGATAAAGTCAGAATTTTCAAAGATATTTTCTATCTCACGGCTGGCAAGCAGGTCTTTTACATTCTGTGTGATACCCGTCGGAATACCGCCCCATTTACGGAATCGCTTCCAGATCTCCACGCTGTACGAAGCTGTCTGCTCTTCTTTTAAAAGCAGATGAAATTCATCAATATAATATCTGGTACTCTTATTCGCTGAACGGTTAATCGTTACTCTGTTCCATACCTGATCCTGTACGATCAGCATACCAAGTTTTTTCAGCTGTTTTCCTAAGTCTTTGATGTCGAAACATACCATGCGGTTATTCAGTTCCACGTTGGTTCTGTGGTTGAATACTTTCAGAGAACCGTTAACGTAGATTTCCAATGCAGTCGCAAGACGCTGTGCCTCCTGCTCCTTCTGCTCACGGAGAAGATTATATAAATCCTCTAAGATCGGCATCTTTTCCGGTACTGGGTCAGAAAGAAAGTCCTGATACACCAGACGTACACAACGGTCAATAACTGTTTTTTCTACCGGCTCCAATCCATTCTTCCCACCAACTACCAGCTCACAAAGAGACAGGATAAAGTCAGACTTTAAGGAAAGTGGGTCATCATCATCTGCGTAATCCAGATTGATGTCCATCGGATTGATATAATCATGGCTGGTCGGTGAAATGCGGATAACCTGTCCATGAAATGCCCGGAACAACGGATAATACTCTCCTTCTGGATCGCACACGATAATGTCATCTTTTGTCACGATAAATGCGTTGGTGATCTCACGCTTTGCCGCAAATGACTTACCGGCACCCGGTGTACCCAAAATCAAACCATTCGGGTTTTTCAGTTTCTTTCTGTCTGCCATGATCAGGTTATTGGACAGGGCATTTAAACCATAGTAAATGGATTCCCCGCCCATAAACAATTCCTGTGTGGTAAATGGAACAAAGATTGCCGTAGATGTTGTGGTAAGTGCCCTTTTGATCGGCACAAGATTCATAGCAAGCGGCAGGCAGCTCATAAGCCCCTGCTCCTGCTGATAATCCAGACGCTTCAATGCACAGTTATATTTCTGTGCAATACCGGCAGTCTGGAATACGACATTTTCAAGCTCCTGCTTTGTCTCTGCCGTATTTAAAAACAGTGCCGTTACAAGGAACATCCTCTCATTCCTGGACTGTAAATCTTCCAGAAGTCTCTTGGCTTCTCCACCATATGTATTTAAGTCTGATGGGATAATGTCCATGTCATATCCGGCACGGACTGCCTTTTTCTGCTCCTCAATCTTCATCCGGTTAATATCGGTCACCTTGCTCTTTACCAGCTTGATCGCTTTCATCTGGTCAATGGACTGGATATGGAAATTCACCATAAGGTTACTGTCCATCTCCAAAAACTCTGCCAGCATCTTGTCCGTAAGCTCTGGTGCAAGAATCTGAAGATAAGAAACGGCTCCTATCGTTCCACCCATCTGAAAGTCTTTTCCATTCTTAAATACGAAGCTGGTCGGTGCGATATAATCCTTTGTGCTAAGACCTGTCCGAAGTACCTCATCATAAGAAAAATGGAAAGGGACTTTACTATCCTGATTGAATGTCTCGTACATGATCTGCAGCCTTTCGGCTCCATTCAACGGATACGCCGTTACACCAAGGATCTTGAAGTTATTCATAATATCCGACTCGATACGTTCCAGCTTCGGTCGTGCTTCCCGGATATTCTCTGCTTCAATACCAAACGTAATATACTTGGTACGCATCAGACCATTATTTCCTTTCGCCAGCTGATTATTAAGCATCTGTGCAAACTCCATACGCAGATCATCAAACTCATCCTCCTGCGGATTGATATGGATAACCTTTTCATACTCCGCCATGTTGCTGTGCTGATTGATAAAGGAAAGCTGAAAATGAATCGTGCTGTCAAAATAATTTAAGAAGTCACACCAGTTTTCAAAGATCGCATTTTTATCCTCATTCTGAGCTAACTGGTAGTTGATGTCATAAAAACGGATGGTCTTGGAATAAAATTTATCCTGCACCCTGCAGATACCATCTCTCCCCATCTCATGATAAGGAATGGACTGCTGTGCTGTAATCCGTTTATCTTTGGCAGCATTTGCCACTTTCTTTTCTGTGGTACTACCTTTTCCTCCCGAAACCTTCTTCCCTTCTGTCTGCTGTCTCGGCGGTGCTGTAGCTGAACTGCTCTTTTTCTTCTTTGCACTTTTCTTTGCTTCACGCATTGCCTGTTTCTCTGCTTTTGCCGCAAGCTTCGCTTCTTTTTTCGCATTTTTCTTATCTGCTTTTTCATGCTCTTTATGAAGTTTCGCTTCATATTTCTGTGCCCTTTTCAAAGCCTTCTTTTCCCTGCGGGTCAGCTTTCTGTTTGGTCGGCGTACCCCTCTCTGTCTTTCCAATGCTTCATAGCCTGTTACCATTGGCTCACTGTGCAGTCTGCCGCTTACCGGCTTACTGCTGTCCGCCGGTTCTGGAATATCTTCTCCACCATCCTCTTCATCCAGCCAGTAATCATTTGGATAACGTTCTTCTTCCAATCTCTGCGGTGGCTGTCTATCGTTTTTTCTTTTTAACACTCTTCTGTCCTCCCTTCTTTTTTCTGACCATGATAAATTTCTTCTCATACAGATTTTCCATCTGATACTTCCGTACCGGAGGACGGATAAATTTCACGGTGATCATATTTTTCAAAACCTTTTCTAACGGAAGTCCATCCTTTTCATACATGGCAAATAAAAATGCCGGAAGCATCAAAAGGCACATCCCTGTCGCTGCATTACTGTAACCGATGATCCCTCTGGTAAGGAAATAAAATGGTACTCCCACTGCCGCCGCAATCCCAAAACAGATCAGCTGCCGTTTGGTCAGGTTGAAGATGATCTTATTTTTGACCTTGGTTAAGTCTTTAGGTACTGATACAAATGCCATTGCCAATTCCCCCTTTCTTAGTGAGCGTTGAAGATACTACGGGCAAAGTTTCCTGTTTTCATCAAACTGAAACAAAGGATCACCGTGTATGCCATCACGCCGAACAATGCAGAATGTATGTTATCGGACATCTGGATATTCGCTACTAAGACTGCGTAAATTCCTACGCAGACCATCATAAAGAATCCCTGAAATGCCAGTGCAAACAATCCACGAAGATAGTTGTTTCCAATCTGCCCCCATTCCCGGTTAGACATGGTTGCAAATGGAATAGCTCCAACGGACGAATAGAGATAGATTTCAATCATACGCCCATACAAAATCACTGTAATAAAGACTGAGATAACCTTCATACACAGGCTCACAAGCATCGTTTCCAGTGCCAGTATGACAAGTTCACCGATTTCCATAGATTCCATTGCCGTTTCCATCGCGGTAATCATCGTATCTATATTGATCGCTGTATCGGAACTGATGACACCAGCGGCCCGGCTCACTACTGACTGCCCGACATCAAATACCGCCATGGTAATCGTAAATGTATGGCTGACGATCCAGACTGCCACCCACATCTTGAAAAAATATTTAAAGAACATCCATGTATCAATGTCATGCATATTGTTCTTCTCTGTTAACATGGAAATCAGCTCATAACAAAGCACAAAGGTAATAATCATACCGGCAATCGGTACAATGACCGAATCGGAAAGATTTTGTATCATGCTGAAAATGTTCCCATTCCAGCCCTGCGGTGTCTGCCCAACCTGAGCAGCAATCTGACCGGTCTTTTCATTGACATCGGTATACATTGTTGTCAGGTTGGAACTTACCATGCCTGTCAGAAGATTCCTCATCCATTCTTCAATCGCTTCAAATATCCGATCCATGAGTCATCTCCCTCCTAAGTTTCTCAGCTAAACAAACCGGAAAGTAACGGTACAAGCTGGGTGCCGATCAAAACAACACCGCCTCCCGCCATCAGCTGCTTAATCCCCTGGGATTTCGCACCCGATAGCGATAGGTAATCCTTTGAAGTTATCTCCGGATTTTCCCCCGCTCCACACCGTGCATGCGACTTTCACCGCACACGGCGCTCCATCGAATTCAGCCGTCCAGGGCTTTTAAACACAACTTACACACTTCGTTACAGCATTAAATTCAAAGAATAATAGGTGGCATTTCTGCCATAGAACGAAGTTTGTTAAGCTTTTCTATTTGTTTATTGTCAAGATTTAAGGATTTCAGGTACTTCTCAATCGTAGGTTCTGAAGAAGCATGGATAAGGATATGAACCGCTTTGCTGACAAGAATAAGATTTGCGTATTCATCCGAACCGCCATTGCTAACCGGCACTTTATGGTGGCAATGAATATCGTGGGAATCCATCGGAATTCCTGTCACTGCACATTTACCATACTGTGCCGCATACAAAGAAATACGGTTATCCGCATATTCAATGGTTCTGCCCTTTACAGGATTTCTCATCAGCCATAACATTGTCGCTGTGTCGATTGCAAGATTCTTATGAATCTGTTCCCGACCTTTGACCGTATATTTATTGATGGATTTCCTTTTATGCTGGGCATTCTTTGACTGGACATATCCCAGTGGGACCACCGGACGTCCATGAAGGAACCTCATCTGTCTGCTTGCTCCATACTTTTCTTTAATGAACCCATTTCTGAGCTGTCCCTTTTTGGATAAGTCGCCTTTCAGTCTGTTTCTGAGCTGTTTGTTGATACTGAAGGCAAGTCTGCTGAAGTCATGAGATACTTCTGTAGAAATACAATAGTATTCATGAAGTCCGGCAACTACAGAGTTGTATTTCTGAAGCTGCATGAACTGAGCATTATCATCTGACGAATGAGCCAGTTTCTTTACTTCTTCCGAGACTTTTTCATGAGCCTTTTTGTATGCTTTATCGCTCATATGAGACCGAACTACATATTTCTTACCCTTTTTACGGACTTTCAGTTTGAACCCGAGAAAATCAGAATACTGTCTTTTGAGATTAACTACTTTGGATTTGTCAGGGCTGATTTCCAGCTCCAGCCTGTCCTTTAGCCATAACTCTGTTGCCTTGTATGCTCTGACAGCATCCTCATGTGTTGCGCAGAAAATTTTAAAATCATCTGCGTACCGAACTGCATGCATCTCTTTTAGTCTGCTCCGACGCAGAGCCCTGTAGGCGTGGCTCTTAATCTCTGTTCCCTGCGCATTGCTCCTTGTTTTGAATTTTGTCTTTGTTGGCATCTGCTCCCATTGTGAGGCAATCCACCAATCCAGTTCATTCAATACGATGTTTGCAAGCAATGGCGACAAAATACCTCCTTGCGGGGTACCCCGTGCGGGATATGTTTTCTTCCCATTTGGCAGAACAACAGGTGCTTTCAGCATCTCTTTTATAATGCATAACAGCTTTTTGTCCCGGATTCCCAATGCCCATATCTGACGAATCAGCTTTGTATGGCTGATATTATCAAAGAAGCCTTTAATATCGAGGTCAACCACATGGTACAGATGCTGTACCTGTATCAGCCTCATGCATTGCGCAATAGCAGTCTCAGCGGAACGGTTCGGGCGGAACCCGTTGGAGTTCTCACTGAATTTTGCTTCACATATCGGCTCCATGACCTGCAAAATACATTGCTGTACGATCCGATCCACGATAGTTGGAATTCCCAGAGGTCTGGTCTTTCCATTGGGCTTTGGTATCTCCACTCGCCTTACGGGTCGTGGATGATAATTACTGAATTGTTTCCGTATGAGACGGACGTATTCTTCCTCGCTTAACTTTGCAAGGTCGGCTATCGTCCTTTTATCCACTCCCGAAGTATCACTTCCTGTATTCTTCTTTATCGTTCTGTATGCAAGCTTGATATTTTCTTCACTCTCGATGATTTCCATCAGATGGTTGAATGTTTTATCTTTCTTACTTTCTGCATACAGCCTGTCAAAAGTACCCTCCATGTCGTAATACTCTGAGTTGCGGATTTTTCTCTGTTTACTTTTCCTTTCTTGCTGCCCCGAAGTCAACACAGGCATCCTCTCCCTTCGGTTTGGATTTTCTTTGTCATACTCGAAGCTGTGTTTGTTGTGTTTTCATTTTCATTGCTGAATTCGACTTGTGGCTATCCCTCCACCGCTTACTTATTCACGGCTTCACAGGTACTGTGCCACTACTCTCACTGGAATAAAGAATGGTTATTGCCCTCTCGCGAAGGTATTCCCATCCACCACATCACTGGCTTGCAACCGCCTCCGTGTTCCCAGCTTTCCACGTTCCGATATTCCTATCATTGGATATCTTTAGGTTCTTCCTCTAAGCCTGTATCTGGTCATGCATAACCGCACCGCCTGTAACGATGCATGGACTTTCATAACAACCAATTTTACTCGCCCACAGATACCACCATGAAAGGTGTACTGCCTTTCGACAGCATCAACGTTTAGACTCGTACATTCAGAATTTCGTCAGTATTTTCATACATTCTCACCATGGATATCCGACCCCCGGCATATAGGCAACACCATCCATCTCTGGACAGCTTTCGTGTCTGGTCTGAAAACCAGTCTTACGGTTGCTCTCTGCCGACTTCACCGAGCTCTATAAACTTTTGGAGAGAGCCGTTGCATGCTCCCCGCCATTCGGAGTATCAGGGTGGCGCTTCGGGACGTTACCCCCTCATTTCACCCATCGGAATATCAGTTCTCCAAAGTTTCGGGCTACAATTGCCCTTCGACTTTGTGCGTAAGCTTTTCACTTACGAACGTGTCGCACGATTATCGTTTCCGTAACCTTCCAGCAGGTTGATAACACCCCATACTGCAAGACCAGCTCCGATCGCTACTACAAGAGTCTGTAAAATATTAATTGCCTGATTAAAAAACGCCATAGTCGTTGTCTCCTTTCAAATCATTGCTTTTTATCAGTTTCTATCTATGTTTTAAGAAGTCTCTTCCGGCTCTGCCCTTATGGGCGGCCTTTCATGATCTCTCAAATCCATCACCTCCCTATAAGGGCAAAGAAAAAGAGCTATGTGTCCAAATCTTTCACATGCCCTGCTTCCTTGTTTTCTGTATTTAATTCTTCTGCCAGACTTTCCTCTGAAAAGGCATACAGGTCAAACTCCTGTGTCCTTGTCAGCTTCACTTCCATCCGATGCCGCATATACGCCTCCACATCAAATTCATTTTTCTTATCATAGTCCGACAATTCCTTGTATCGTTTATGCTTGGTAATATCAAACTTGTCACTGAAAAACGGTCTGACACCTCGAAGCTGCAGGATACATTTACTGCCATCCATGACCGCAAGCTCGTCCCGGCTCATCAATTCCTTTCCTGTTTTCTGATAATTCATCCCATAAGAACGGCTCTGTCCACGGGTATCAGAAGTGTTGTATAAATCAATCGTTTCCTTTCCCAGTGTCTCGGAAATCTCCTTTAATGTAGAACTTTCCTTGCCGCCAAGGAACAACATCGTATCGCAGTTACCTAAAATAGTTTCAGCAGCATCTTTATAGATGGTCTTGAGCTGTGACTGCGACTGGAGGATAATGGATGCTGAAATCTCACGGCTACGAATAGTTGCGATCAGCTTGTCAAATTTCGGGATTTGTCCGATATTTGCAAATTCATCAGCTAATATTCTGACATGATATGGTAATCGTCCATGGTGTACATCGTCTGCCCTGTCACATAACAGGTTAAATAACTGGCTGTACATCATTGCCACAACAAAGTTAAACGTATCATCGGTATCTGAAATAATGATAAACAATGCTGTCCTCTGATCTCCTACCATATCCAGTTCCATTTCATCATAGCTCATGATCTCACGAAGCTCCGCAATATCAAATGGAGCAAGTCTGGCTCCACAGCTAATCAGAATCGACTTCGCTGTTTTGCCGGCGGCTAATTTATATTTCTTATACTGACGTACTGCAAAGTGTTCCGGTTCTTCTTTCTCCAGTTCCTCAAACAGCATATCTACTGCATTTTTAAATGTCTCATCATCTTCCCTTGTTTCCGATGCGTTGATAAATTCAAGCAGCGTTGCAAAGTTCTGTTCCTCCTCCGGTGCTTCATACCAGATATAGCCAATCAATGCACAGTACAGAAGCCTTTCTGCCTTCGTCCAGAAATCCTCACTGGACTTCTCCCCTTCCCCTTTGGTGTTTACCATGATAGTATTCACCAGTTTCAGAATATCTTTTTCTGAATGGATATAGTGGAACGGGTTATAATGCATACTCTTGGAAAAATTGATCGTATTCAATACTTTCACTTTATATCCATGCCGTACCAGCATCTTTCCGCACTCAATGATGATCGTTCCCTTGGGGTCCGTGACCACATAACTGATATATTTTCCCATCTGCATCAGATTTGGTTTTACATAAAACCGGGTCTTTCCGGAACCAGATCCGCCAATTACAATCACGTTCTTGTTCCTTGCAAATTTCGGATTCTTGGGTCTGCCGTTCATAGTCAGCCGTTCGGTCATGGTAAGGAGAATATTGTTCTCAAATATTGGGTCGATAAAGGGTGCAATGTCTTTTGCTGTCCCCCATCTAGCCGAACCATACTCCACTCCCTGCCGGAACTTTTTGGCATTTTTCCCTTTTAGATAAACCATGAGCTTCACTCCCACGGCTCCGGTCAACCCAACCAGCAATTCATTTTTATGCATACTTGGAAGAATCCTGCTAAATGCCAGCTGGAAATTCAAGATCAGCACCATCAGTCTTTCTATCATGGAATTACCTGCACAGTATTGATACAACCATGCCAGCTTATTTCCCACATAAAAAATCATGATATACGGAAGATTCAGCAGAATGATCCGAAGCAGCTTATGTACATCCACCGGCGGTAATCTCTCCAAGTATCCTTTTCCTACACCAAGCAACTTCTGTAATCTGCTCATAATGACGGCTCTTTCTCCTTTCCTTTTGTTTTCTCCAGTTCTCTGTGCTTTTTAAGCGACTTGGAAATCGCCTGCTGAAGCTTTTTCCTTACAGATGGCTTTTTATCCTTGTTCAGCGATTGTCCTGTATATTCTTTAAAAGCCGCAGTCATTACATCTGCATCTCTGGCTTTAAAGAACACATAATATCTTGGCGGATCAGCGTTCACATCTTTTTTCAGGCTGAAATCAATGCTGTACTTTTTGGCTACACGCTCAAACGATTTGATATTTCCATCCGTGATCTCAATATTGGAAAGCTGTACATTCTGCTTCATCAGCTTATCCATACTCTGCTTTCCCTTATAGGTTTTATCCTCTTTATCCTGCTTAGGCTGTTTCTGCCCCTGCAGCTTTTGTTTCTCCTGTTCCATCTTAGTAAGAGCTTTTTTCATTGCTGCCTTTAACAGATTCGCAGTAACCTTCCCACATCGGATACAAAGCGATACGGTTTTTTCATTTACTTCATCCTGCACTTATCTCACTCCTCCTTTCCTTATTCTTCACTGTCACCATACATATCGTGCTGTACCAGTGCGGAATAATAATTGCTGATCGTAAGTGGTGCGTTATATAAAACTGTCAGTAAATACTGCCGGATATTGATTACCTTACTGGTGTTCTCCTTCAAGCATTTCAGGACAAACCGGATGTGTTCAGAATTTAGTTTCAAAAACTGACTTTTAACCACATCCTTTGGCTTTCTGTCCCCACCTATCCGTATCATTTCCTGTTCGGAACAGACAGTATCCACAATCAGTTCCACAATCTCGTTCAGCATATCCCGGTTATACACATCAACCAGATATTCATACCCAATGTTAGTCAAGATCATCTGGTGGTATACCTCTCTTTCCATTCGTTTCCTGTGCATTTCTTCACTCTCTTCAGAATAGAAAGAAAGATACTCAGTATCACTCCTATCAGTGTCACTTATTTCAGTCTTATTATCCTCAGTATCATTACCCGGCATTTCTGACATATCCGTACCTGTCATTTTGGCATTTCCAGAAATGTCATTTTGACGTGTCTGGATATTCCTTTTATACATATCCTGTTGCGTACATTTGCGTACATAAATCCTATCCGGTCTTCCTAACCCCTGCCGTATCCTCGTAATCAATCCAATTCCTTTCCGACTGTCAAGCTCTGCTAACAGATTCCCTACCTTTTTCAAGCCACATCCCATCATGCCGGAGATCTGCTCCTGGGAAAAATAGATATATACCTTTCCCTCTTCATCCAGCCACCGGTTCTTTATAGATAGCTGCATACGGTCAAGCAAAAGTCCATAAAGCAATTTCGCTTCACAGGAAAGGCTCTTAAACTGCGTATTGGTAAAAAGGACTTTAGGCACACGGTAAAAAGAATAGGACTCCGCTTCTTCACCGTAATGATACGGAAATTCATATGTATTATCCTGTGTTCCGATGTTCCTTCACTTCTTTCATAGCCTTCACAATGCAGTAACCCAGACAGGGAGTATGTTTTCCATAAGGACAGCCTTCACATGGCTCCCAGTGAGTTACCTTCCTGCGAAGTGGCGGAGAAGAAATACGATAAAAACATTCTTTCCTTTTGCATTTCTTTCTCCCTGCACTAAAGAAGTAACAATACGCACAGTCCGAAGGCTTATCACTTGCATACCCTACTTCTGTCATCTTCCTGCTCCTTTCCTTCTCTCAGCTTGTTATACTGTTCATCGGATTCCTTTCCAACTCTTATGCAGCAGTATAAAACAAACCCATATACCAGGAATACGATAATCCCTGCAACGATCAATACTGTTTTCATCCCATTTCTTCTCCCTTCACTTTTTTATCAGTATTGGCAAAAAGGGCATCTATGAAACACTTGTCCATAAATGCCCTCTTCCTCTTTAAGAAATCTTAGGATCTCTTATTTTTTCTTCTTTTTGCGGAGAATCACAGTACCTCCGACTCCTGCCATTCCAACTCCTGCAAGCAGGATCCAGAAAAGGATCGGTGTGTTATCTCCTGTCTTCGGTGAAGTAGATGTCTTTGTTGTCTCAGTATCTTTTGTTTCTGGTGTTGATGTTGTTTCTGGTGTTTCTGGTGTTTCCTCTGGAGTCTCTGTTGGTGTTTCCGTCGGCTTCACTTCGTCCTTCATCACTACTTTCTGAATCTCTCCTGTATCTTTTACTGTAAACTTCACATCTTCTGCTACCAGGTATCCATCCGGTGCAGTCTCTTCCCGAAGTGTATATTCTCCAATCGGAAGCATTTCAATATAGTGTGGTTTTTCCTCAGATGTCCAGCTCTCTACTGTCTTTCCATCTTTATCAAGGATTGTCAGTTTTGCTCCTGGCAGTTCCTTACCAGAAATATCAGTCTTGGAAATCTGCACTTTTGTCACATCATCCTTCATTTCCACCTTCTGTACCTCACTGGTATCTTCAACCGTAAAGGTAATGCTCTCTGCTGTAACATAGCCATCCGCTGGAAGTGTCTCTGTCATGGTATACTTCTTACCAACTGTCAGTTCTTTAATGATATGTGGCTCTTTTCCGGAAGTCCATTCATCCACGGTATTTCCACTTTCATCGGTCACTTTCAGTTTTGCTCCCTCAATCTCTTTTCCATCCGTCAGAGATGTCTTGGTAAATTCTACGGTTGTTGCCTCATCTTCAAAAGTAAACTCATAGGAAAGAGTCTCTTTTTCAGCCCCACCATACTCAAAAGTAAACTCCTGTACCTGATCTGTGGTCGCAAATCCCTGTGCTGGTGAAGTTTCCTTCACATAGTAGGTATGACCAAGAGGAAGATCCGCAGTAAAAGTCAGTTTTCCATCTTTATCTGTAGCCTGTTCCTCAATCACCGTATCCGCTTTCAGGATTACATCACCTTTTGCATTGACAATATCATCCTTATTGCACAGAGCAAATACGGCTCCTTCCAGTACACGGTCAGAATCTTTCGCTTTTTTCAGCACTTTCACTTCTGCCTTCTGACGTTTGTTCTGCCAGTCCGCAGAGTAAGTAACTTCCGCAGTATTCTGATCACGGTAAGTCAGGTCAACCTCACGGGTTTCTCCATCAAGAACATAACCGTTTGCTGTCTCTTTCTCTTTGACATAGTATTTGCCAAGAGGAAGATCAGTCAGTTTTGCCACACCAGTCTCATCCGTTGTAATGGTTGCTACCAGTGCATCCTTTTTATAATAATCCTCACTCTCACCATCAGCCGCTTTAATATCCTCTAAGGCATAAACTTCAAAAATAACCTCTTTCAAGGAACCAGAGAAATATTCAAACAGGTGCTTAATCCAGCCACCAACGGAATCCAGTACAGATACTTTGTCCAGGAACTCACCTTTTTTATTGATGATCAGTGTTCCAGTCGGTACGTCATCTTTCATTTCCACCTTCTGAATTTCTGCAGTATCCTCCACAGTAAATGTGATTTCTTCTGCCATCAGATAACCATAAGGAGCCATTTCTTCACGAAGTGTATAAGTCTCCCCTGCAGTCAGTCGTTCAATCAGATGTTCTTCCCCTTTTACAGATTTCCATGTATCTACCACATTTCCATCTTTATCAAGCACTGTAAGAGTGGCACCAGAAAGTTCTACTCCTGTAGTAATATCTGACTTCTTGAATGTTACTTTTGTTGGCTGGTTCTTAAATATAGATTCCAGTTTTACCCCTTTCACATCCTGTCCCTGATATTTCGCAGTTACTTCCAATGTCTCAAATGAAGATACATAACCGGCAGGAGCCGCAAGCTCTTTGATATAGTAGCTTCCGAATGGAAGATCCAGTTCAAATACTGCCTTTCCATCTTCATTGCTGACTGCTTTTCCAAGCAGAGTGTCTGCTTTCACAGCTACTTCTCCATGAGCAAGAATATCTTCCTTTGCATAAAGTCCAAATTCTGCACCTGCTACAACCGTCTCATTCTCAGCATCCTGTTTTACCACGGATACCTCTACTTTCTGACGGTCATTCTCAAAAGCTGCTGTCTGCTCGATCACTGGTGTTTTCTGGTCTTTGTAAGAGAAAGTAACAGTCTGTGCCTCTTCGTTTAACACAAATCCCTCTGGTGCTGTCTTTTCGACAACCTTATACGTTCCAAGCGGAAGGTCAGCAATCTGAGCCTTTCCGTCTTTATCGGTCGTAACCGTTCCCACTAATGCTCCAGAAGCATATTCCAGAATACGGCTGCCCTGGTCATCTTTCTGGAAATCTGCTGTGTAAATGTCCTCAGCTGCATATACTTCAAAAACTGCACCTTCCAGATTTTCTTTCTGGTAAGTGAAATCATCCTTAAATCCATTCAGAACTTCACCCTGCTTTACAATGTTCAGTTCCCCTTTGACCGGATGGTTTTCATAAGCGATCTCAATAATGACATCGCCAGAAGTTCCGTCCATCTGATATGCAGTGTTGGAATCTACATTCACCTCATAGTAATTCTCATTCAGAGTATATCCATAAGGTGCGTTTACTTCCTCAATGCGGTAATGCCCGATTTTAAGATTCTGCGGAAGGATCAAATATCCCTGCTCATCTGTAAAATAGGATTTATGTTTTACTGTAGTCGGATAAGTCGTTACCTGCTCCACATATTTCTCAGTGTCCATGTTGAAAATCTTGAACTCTGTATTCTTCTGAAGCACTGCTTTCTTTGTCTCGTCATCCTGTTTGATGATTTTCAGCTTCGCTTCAAATTCTTTATCCAGCATCACTCTCCACACCTGCGGAGTGCTTGGATGGTTCTCTGTAATCTGTACAATGAAATCATCTACCGGAGTATAGTTATGCGGAGTTGTTGTCTCACGGACAATATATGTTCCATAAGGAATTGCAATACTGCAGGCATAACCTTTCTCGTCTGTAAAAATTTCCGTTGCACTGTTTTCTCCGATTACTACTGGTTTGGCAGAATCAAAATCATAGCTGCCATCTTCATTTACTTTCAGGGAAGATACCAGATAAGCGGTAAATCCTGCCCCTTTCAGTAAGTCTGCATCGGTCTTTCCGTTGTTCGCTGCTTTAATGATCTGGAATGGCTGTTTCATCACCTGCTCCAGAGACAGACAATCACGTTTTACTTCTGCTACAAGGTCACCCTCGTAATTGCAGACCAGATCATGTTCTTCCTCATCTGCCAGATAACCGGTTGGAGGAGTGATCTCTTTTACATAGTAATTGCCAAGATATAATCCATCCACAGAAGCCTGTCCATTCTTATCTGTCGTAAGAGTGGCAACCTGTTCTCCTGCTTTATAGACCACACCAGTCGCACCGTCCGGATGCACAATATCCGCACGGGCATAAAGTCCGTACACTGCTTTTTCCAAAGTGGCATCGCCCTGTGGAACTGCCTTTTTGGTTTCCTTATCCTGCTTCTGCAGAGAAATCTTAGCTGTCACACGTTCATTTTTGAATGTATGCTTAAATGTCTGTTTTGCCTCTTTATCATTTGTATATGAGAAAGCAAACGTATAAACATCTTCTGTATTTCTCACATAACCTTCCGGAGCCTGCACTTCCTTCACATCATAAGAAAATCCAAGTGGCAGGTCTGCTGTAAACTTTGCTGTACCGTCTGCTCCTGTTGTCGCTTTCTGGATCAGCGTACCTTTCTTCACAACAACTGCACCATCTGCATTGGTAATATCACTTGCAGAATAAAGTCCAAAGATTCCTCCATCCAGAGGATTTTCTGTATCTTTATCCTGTTTTGTAACAATCACTTCTGCTTTCTGTCTGTCGTTCGTAAAAGTTGTCTCAGAAAAAACAACATCCACATTTTGTCCGGCATAAGAAAGAGTTACCTTCTTCTCCTCTCCGGCATTATAAAATCCTGTCGGAGCCTGCTTTTCCTTTACAACATATGTACCAAGATGCAGATTTTTAAGAACGATGGCACCATTTGTATCTGTTGTCAGATTCTCTTTTACCAGATCTCCCTTACTGTAAACTTTTGTACCGTAGGCAGTTTTAATATCTGCTCCGGCATACACATCGTAAACCGCACCTTTCTGTCTGCGTTTCTCATACTTAAATGTTGTACCGTTCTCTGTCACATCTGCACCAACCAGTACCTCACCTTCTTTATAAACGGTAAGCTGTCCCAGCTGTTCTTCATCTGAAACTGTAACGGTTGTAGTCTTGCTGACTTCCAGTTTCACATTGTAAGCAGTTGCATTGATACGGTATCCGCTTGGAGCTGTAATCTCTTTTAGATATATGGTATCCTGTGTCTTAACGATCTGCACAGACGCTTCACCATTTGCATCTGTTGCCGGTAACTTTGTGATCAGCTTCGTACAGTTTGCATCGCTGTATAAGCCAAACACCGCCCCGGACAGCTTCGCATTCGCTTTGGCATCTTTCTTAATCACCTTAACGCTTGCATACTGTACCCAGGTTACTTTAAAGTCCACATATTTCTCATCATCCACACCTTCACCAAATACCAGTGCTAAGTCCTGTGAACCTGACCCTGTGCTGATCTTATAAGCAGAATAGTCTTTGGTTACGCTTCCTTTCATCGTAGCTGACCAGCTTCCTGCAACATCCTGCACCTGTGTCAATGGTGCTGATAAATAAAACTTCGTTCCACCACTGATCTCTACGGCTTCCCCGGCTTTACTTGTCTTTCCGGTTGTTACATTATGAAGCTTCACGCCACTTGGAAGTTTCATCGTGATACTCTGTAGTTTGTCTGCCTTAAATGTAATCTCCTTTGTTCTCTGGCTGCTGCCATCTACATAAGCAGTTACATTTGCATCCGAAAAACTCATATCGACATCCGGGATCTCCGGCTGTGAAATACAGTAGTTATACAGTTTCATAGCAAGTGTTTTTGCTTTGCTGCTTGCTCCGGAAAAAGCGGAATCTCCACCATTTGCATAAGATGCAGCAAGATGAACCAGAATAAATCTGGCACCTGCACTTAAATTGCCATAACCGTTCTCTTCTGTAAAGAATCCTTCATCACCTGCCGCCTTCGTTCCATAATAGCAAACCTTAGCCAGTTTCTTACCGTCACTCAGCTTTGTAATATCGTATGTTCCGGTTCCAGGACTGGATTTCTCCGGCTGGATACAATAAGCGGTTGCGGAAACATTTCCGAACTTCACGGTGTACTGATACGTCAGATAACTTCCATACCCATAATCAGAATAATGATAGCAGTTTCCTCTGGTTACTGTTACTTTCTTGGTGCTTCGGCTTGATGCTTCCCTTGCCATAAAAGTAACCACTTCCCCTTCTTCCATTGAATAAAGGTCAATACCACTATCCTCTGCCTGATCCATTACTTCAGAAACAGTTAATCCAGACTCTTCATCTGTTGTGACTTCCTCCTCTTCTGCCAGATCTGTTACTATTTCCGTCTGCCCTTCTGCATCGGCATCTTCTTCCGCATTACCAGAATCTTCTGTCTCGCCAGCATTTCCTTCACCGACGGTATTTTCAGAAGTATTTGGTTCTGTCAGCTGTTCCGTTTCCGGCTCTTTTACGGTTACATTTCGGCTGATACGATAAGAAGGATTTCCACTGACCGGTTCTACCTTATAAACTGCTTTATAGGTATCTGCCTGGTATGTGTCAAAATCATCTCCTGCTTCATTCTTCGCTTCATACAGCTCTACTTTCACTTTGGCATCATTGATTCCTTCAATACCGGAAAAATCCACCTTAATGTCAAAATCAGAACCATAATCAATGCTGTAATCATTGGCAATTAAAATCTCATCCTCAGCCAGTTTATCTTTCACTGTTTCCAGCTCCGGATACTGTGCTTCAAAAGACGATGCTGCCTTTTCCGGTTCTGCTGCATAAGCAGTTATTGGCTGTGCCACAGCACTTGCAATCGTAATAACAGATAATACGCCAGACATTACTCTTTTCAATGTCCCTTTCATTCTCAATACCTCACTTTGCTTTATTTTTTCTGTTACCGGTTTACAGGCTTTCACCTGTCTGATACAATCAAATCATAGGCATCACCCCATTTTAAATTATTTGTGCCAAAATCATTACTGATGACAGCACAGTCATACGCCGGAACCTGCAAAAGCAAAAGCTCCGACGCATGGTCTACTGTCATCGCCCGGCGAACCGGGCATAACAAAAATAAGGATTGAGCATTTCCGATCAGAAGAGAACTTCCACTGGCCGCAAAATGCGTAGCTGAGCTTTCATCCTCTCCTGACCTTTTATTCAGTTATCAACGAATCATGAAAGCTTATCTCAGCCTATAATGAAAATAGGATACTGACTCCACTACTTTTTTCACTTCTCTTTTTGCCTTACAATAGTCTTAGGCAGGATTAAGTTTGATTGCAC
>NZ_JALIFQ010000022.1:0-98743 GCF_022867815.1 Blautia sp. NSJ-175 | reverse complement strand
TTTATGATTTAGCCACAGCCTATCAGTCTGTGCATGTCAACTATTGAAACCGCCGTGTACCGAACGGTACGCACGGTGGTGTGAGAGGACGGGAGCTAGTCACTCCCTCCTACTCTATTTCGGAAGGAAACAACAGGGTTCTTTTGTATGGAGGAGTGTAAGACTGTGCATGGCTCTTGTGCAGGCAATATAGAGCAGGCTGCGGTCGTATTCCGAAAAATACGTTTCCTTTCCCGCATCCGGTATGAGGACCGCGTCAAATTCCAGCCCTTTTGACATGCGCACAGAGGTGATGGATATCCCGTTTTTAAAGCTTGTGCTGTGGGGGGATATCAGCTCTACAGGGTATGTGGGATGCAGGTGTTTAAAGAGCGCTTCAGCGTCTTTGTCCGTCTTCAGGATTATGCCCATGGAGGCGTCTCTGCCTTGTAAAAAATTTCGGATCTCCGATTCTATTTTCAGGAGTTCTTCCCCGGGAGTCTGACAGAAGATGACAGACGGAGCCTTTCCATGGCGCTTTACAGGCCGGATTTTTGTATCTTTCAGGATGGATTTGGCAAAGTTCATGATTTCCCAGGTGGAACGGTAACTGGTGTTCAGCTCGGTAAATTCTGCCTTTTCATACATGGCCCGCAGGTCATCCAGAGTATGGCTGTGGTTCGGGTTCAGTATCTGTCCGAAGTCGCCTAGAATGGTTTTGGAACACGGAAAAAGCAGATTTATCACTGCGTACTGGATGGGAGCGTAGTCCTGCATCTCATCAATCACCAGATGTCTGGTGATCCTGCTCTCTTTCAGGCCTTCAAAGGCAGCGTGAAGGTAGAGAAAGGGATATACGTCTGCCCATTCCAGTGTCTTTTTGGAAGGCATGACAAACAGATGAGGGATGCCGGAGTCTTGGCAGAATTTTTTATATAAGGCCAGTGTGCTGCGGACGGCAAGCATGGAGGTGAGGCTTTTTAGGATGGCACGCGGCTGCGGCAGTTCTTGTTCCATGATATTATCATCCTCAAAGCTGCGGCATATATCATCTGCGATCATGGGAAGCCTCTGTTTTATGGGATAGTTTCCATAGGCTGCAAAGCGTTTTGCAATCCAGTCTCTGTCTGCTTTGAAAGGACCGAACGTGTAGTCAGAAGGAAGAAAAATTGTGTCATTCAGCTTTTCTATATAGGAGTCCAGCATTCGTACAAATTCCAGCGTTGATTTAAAGCGGACTCTCCGGGACCATTTTTCATCCGGAACATCCGGAGGACTGCTTTCTTCCTCAAAACCAATAATACCTTCCAGCTGAATCTCTGCAATATCGGAAAAGCTGAGTTCATAGATAGGCTCCTCCCCAAGTTCCGGAATGACATTGGAAATGTAATCCCCAAACACTTTGTTCGGGGAGAGAATCGTCACATTTTGGGAAGAGAGACGGTCTTTGAAGCGGTAGAGCAAAAATGCGATCCGGTGCAGGGCGATGGAAGTTTTGCCGGAGCCGGCAGCGCCCTGGATGATCAGTGTGCCTGTATTTTCATTCCGGATAATTTTGTTCTGCTCCTTCTGGATGGTGGAGATGATGGATTTCATCTTCTCGTCGGAAGTGTGGGAAAGTTCTTTTTGAAGCACATCATCCTGGATATTGGCAGCGCTTTCCAGGGCATATTCCATGATGCAGTTTTTGATCTTAAACTGTCTTTTTCTGGTCAGATATCCCTCAATCCTTCCGGCAGGGGCATCATAGCCCGCCGGGCCTGTTTCATAGTCGTAAAACATACCGGATACAGGGGCGCGCCAGTCATAGATCAGCATTTCACCCCTGCAGCGGAAGGTAAAGCGGCCGATGTATACAATCATTTCTTCCCCGTCATCGCATTTAAAATCAATCCGGGCAAAATAAGGGGAGTCTTTTAGTTTTGCCAGCCTATCCCTTGAGGCTGCGGCAATGGTGCCGGTGTGGTCTGTCTGCTTTAACAGCAGTTCGTTTTGAAACATTTCATGGGGATCTAATTCGCCACGATACTGTGCCATATAGCGTTTGGCATTTTTATAGTCTGTGTCAATCCTCTCCACATCCGCGTCGGCCTCCTGTAAAGCGGCATCCAGTTTTTGGAGGATTTCTGCAAGGCGGGCTGTTTCATCAGGAAATGGATGCATCGGGGCCCTCCTTTGGCAGGATAAAGCGCTGGGTGGGATAGCCGAATTCCACCAGCAGTTCCGCTTCGGCAAATCCCAGATTTTTGATCTCCCTGCGGTGCCCGGTATCGGCCCGGTCCCCCTCCCGGTATGTTGTTATGCTGATCTCTTTACCAGCGGCAAGCTCCTGCATTACCTTATCCAGAAACGCTTTGGGAATGCCTTTTTTCCTGTATAAAGGATGGGTGCCCATAAAGTCTATGCTTCCTGTCTCCCTGGAAAAAAGCAGGATGCCGATGGCGGTTTCTTGGTCCTTCAGAATAAGGGCCTGTCTGTCGGCAATGCTTTGTTTCAACACCTGTAAGTAGTCCTCTTCCCTGAGATGCGGAAAACCGTCTATGACCAGCCGCACAAGATCCATCCAGCACGGAATGTCGGAATCCTGGGCAAATGTGATTTTTTCTGAGGCATTTTCATAACTGTCCAGCATGTGATAGCTCCCTTCTAATTCAAATTTTAACTGCAGGGGGTAGAATTTCTCATTCTCCCGGTATCTGCTGGGAGGCTGCTTGTACATGGCGGTGAATATTTTGGTAAAAGCCTGCTGGCTTTCATATCCGGCCCCAAGCGCAATGTCCAGAACCGGTCTGCCGGAGAAAACAAGAAGCTTGGCAGCCTCTGTCAGACGACGGCGCAGAACATATTCATGTATGGTCATACCCACAGTATTTGTGAACATGCGGTGCAGATGGTATTTGGAATAGTGAAGTGCTTCCGCAACCGTATCCAAATCTGTTTTTTCCATCAAATGTGTTTCAAGATATTGAATGGCTGCGGTGATTTTTTCTATGGTTTGATTTGGCATGGTGAACCTCCTTTCAGACAGCTATTATATCCTTTCCGGATGTATCATGTTTAATCGTTCTTGCGGTTTTATACTGCGTTGCGTTTGTTCTTGAAATCGCACTTAAGGTCTTGTAATTTCTTAAATTCTATGGCGCTGACTTTTCGGTTGGCGCTGTCTGTCTTTGATTTGTTCCCATAATAACATCAGCTCTATGGATTGTGAAGAAAAATATTTCCGGTTTTGGTTGACAGAACCCGCAGGGGATGATAGTATGAACATATACCGACAGACAGTCGGTCTATAGGAGGGAAGAATGGTATGCGGGTAGTAAAAGAAGCAAATGAGAGAAAAAATGAGATATTAGACGCAGCAGCAATGCTGTTTGCAGAGAAGGGTTTTGATAATACCAGCACAAATGAGATCCTGGAGGCGGTAGGGATTGCCAGAGGAACGCTTTACCACCATTTTAAATCAAAAGAAGATATTATGGACGCGATTATAGACAGACAGAGCGGGCGGATGCTGGCACGGGCCCGGCAGATTGCAGAGGATGACAGTATCCCTGTTGAAGAACGCATGATTCGTGTTGTTATGGCTCTTCGCCTGGAAGAGACGGAAGGAGCGGGAGGGAAAGACATGATCAAACATCTGCACCGGCCTCAGAACGCATTGATGCATCAGAAGTCAAAAAGGATCATTATGAATCAAGTGCCGCCTATTCTGGCGATCGTGTTGGAGGATGGCATCAAACAGGGACTTTTTGACACGCCCTATCCTCTGGAATGTATGGAGATGGTGGTGGCGTATCTGAACACTATATTGGATGACGGTCTCGTTGTACTGACAGAGGAAGAGCGTCTTATGCGGATAGAAGCATTCATTTTCCATATGGAAAGGCTTCTGGGCACAGAGAAGGGGCATCTTGATTATATTGTAAAAATGTTTGAAAGCGGGGAATAGCATGAAACAGACAGACAGCTCTTTCAGAAAGTTTCTGACACTCTGGGCAGGGGATTTTATCTCCTCAGTAGGAAGCGGGCTGACATCCTTTGGTCTGGGTGTCTATATTTTCCAGCAGACAGGGAAGGCGTCCTATATGGCGCTTGTCACTCTGCTTGCGTTTCTTCCGTCTCTTTTGCTGAGTGTACCGGCGGGGGTGCTGGCGGACCGGTATGACCGCAGGTTACTGATGGTACTGGGCGACAGTCTTTCCGCAGCCGGACTGCTGTTTATCCTGGCCTGTCTTATGGACGGGGAGGCACAGGTGTGGCAGATTTGTGTGGGTGTGACGATCAGTTCGGTATTTACTTCCCTGTTAGAACCGGCATACAAAGCCACCATCACGGATCTGCTGCGGCCGGAGCAGTACAGCAGAGCCAGCGGCATGGTCCAACTGGCAGGTTCGGCGAAATATCTGATCTCCCCTGTGCTGGCAGGATTTCTCCTTGGAATCGCGGATATCCGCCTTCTGTTACTTTTAGATATGGGTACCTTTTTCGTGACAGTGGCGACGACTCTGACGGTGCGCAGAGGAATCGAAAGCCGGGTGTCAGGAGGACGGATATCATTTCTGCCGGAAATCAAAGAAGGGTGGAAGGCCCTGACGGGCAGAACAGGACTGCCTGCCCTTGTTTTCATGGGCGCGCTGATTACGTTCTGCCTTGGGATGATCCAGACTTTAGCGTCCCCCATGGTGCTCAGCTTTGCAGACAGTACATCCCTTGGGACACTTATGACAGTCATTGCTTTCGGAATGTTGGTATCCAGTATGATATTGGGAGGCTTCTCCATAGAAAAAGGGTATGTCAGGCTTCTTTCCGCGTCTTTGTTCGGGGCGGGGATTTTTATGGCACTGTTCGGACTGCGTGAAAATATGGTATGGATCGGAGCGGCCGGATTTTGTTTTTTTGCCATGCTTCCCTTTGCCAATACCTGTCTGGACTGCCTGATACGCGGTAATATAGACAATAAGATACAGGGCCGCGTGTGGGGGCTTGTGGGACTGATCTCCCAGCTTGGATATGTGGCTGCCTATGCCGTTTCCGGTGTATTGGCAGATTACCTTATGACCCCGCTGCTGTTGCCCGGAGGGAAACTGGCCGGGAGTGTGGGGAAGATACTCGGAACAGGCGACGGCAGGGGAATCGGATTGCTGATCATACTGTCAGGACTGCTGCTCTGTGTGACAGCGGCCCTTCTTCCCGGTATAAAATCTATTCGTCTGCTGGAAAACAGAGGTGTATATGAATCGTAAAATTATTCAAAGAGACATTGCAGGAAATAAAGCAGTATCCTTTCTTACCGTATTATTTATTACCGCCGCGGCTATGCTTTTGTCCCTGGCCGGAATCCTTGTCACCAATCTTTTCGGTTCTATTGACCGGCTTATGACGGATGCGAAGACGCCGCATTTTATGCAGATGCATACAGGAGATGTGGATTTTGAAGAGCTGGAAGCATTTGCTGCGGGAAACAGCGCAGTAGAGGATTTTCAGGTTCTGGAGTTTTTAAATGTGGGCGGAGAAAAAATCAGGCTGGGAGAAAATTCCCTGGCGCTAAGTGTTCAGGACAATGGATTCAGCGTACAGAGCAGCCGCTTTGATTTTTTGCTGGATGAGAACAACAGGCCCGCACAGCCAAAAGACGGTGAACTCTGGGTCCCGGTCTGCTATAACAGGGATCATACCGTACAGGCGGGGGATAAGGCTGTCATAAACGGAAAGACCTTTGTGGTAACCGGCTTTGTCCGGGATTCCCAGATGAATTCCACACTTGCCTCCTCCAAGCGGTTTGTTGTAAGTGCGGGAGATTATGCGCAGTTAAAAGAAGGGGGAAGCGTGGAGTATCTGATAGAATTCCGTCTGAAGGATTTGTCAGACTTAAGTGAGTTTGAGAGTGCCTACAGTGCATCCCAAATGCCGGCCAACGGGCCGACTCTTTCCTGGCCGCTGTTCCGGATGATCAGCGCGGTCTCCGACGGGATCATGATCGCTGTGATCCTGCTGGTCAGCGTGATCGTTATACTCATAGCCCTGCTCTGCATCCGGTTTACCCTGCTTGCAAAAATAGAAGATGACTACCGGGAAATCGGGGTTATGAAGGCAGTGGGAATCCGTGTGTCTGACATACAGAGTATTTATCTGGCGGTCTATGCCGTTCTCGCCGCAGCCGGATGTATCATGGGATTTCTTCTGTCACTGGCGCTGCGTGGTCCGCTGCAGGAGAGTATACGCGCTAATCTGGGGGAAAGCGGGAATGATGGGCTGTCTTTCCTTCTTGGTATGGCAGGAACCCTGCTTCTGTTCTTTTTTATCCTATTCTTCATCAGACGGATCCTGAAAAGATTCCGTAGGATATCACCGGTGCAGGCAATCCGCCAGGGAAGCGAACAGGAAAATGTCCGCGGAGGAAAAAGCCTCAGGCTTTCAAAGAACAGATGGTTAAGCGCCAACCTGTTTCTGGCTGTGAAAGATATAGCTGCGCGGAAGCGTCTCTATTTAACCATGCTGTTTGTGATCATTCTGGCGTGTTTTATCATGGTGGTGCCTCAGAATCTGTATCACACGATCTCGGACAGCAGTTTTGTCACTTATCTGGGTGTGGGGCGCTGTGATCTGCGGATGGATATACAGCAGACAGAGGAGCTGGAGGAAAAGGCAGGCAGTGTGGGAGAATTTCTGGAACGGGATTCAGCGGTTGAGACGTATGCTGTTTTCGTAACAGAACTTTTTGACCAAGAGCAGGAAGACGGAACGACAGAGCAGATCAAAGTGGAGCTTGGGAATCACGGTGCTTTTCCTCTTCAGTATGTGGACGGAAGGCTGCCTTCCCGTGACAGTGATATTGCATTGTCTGTGTTATACGCAGAGGAGATGGACAAAAAAGTCGGTGATAAAATGATTCTGCTTACGGACAAAGGGGAAAAACAGCTCACAGTCTGCGGTATTTACTCAGACATTACCAATGGAGGAAAAACCGCAAAGGCGGCCTTCCAGCCGGGTACCCGGGAAGCTGCCTGGAGTACGGTCTGTGTGAATCTGAAACAGCCCGGTGTGCTGGCGGAAAAGACAGAAGAGTACAGCCGAAAGTTTCCGTATGCAAAGGTTTCCGGTATGGAAGACTATGTGGCACAGACTTTCGGACAGACGCTTCGCGCGGTTCGGACAGCGTCGGTGGGAGCCGGTTTTGTGGCTGTTGTTGTGACACTTTTGGTCATATTGCTTTTTATGAAACTGCTGACAGCAAAGGACCAGTATTCCATAGCTGTGCTTAAATCTGTTGGATTTACCGGCTCTGATATTTCCAGGCAGTATATATGGCGTTCGGTACTGGTTGTGATCCTGGGGATTCTTCTGGGAAGCGTACTTGCCGGGACGCTTGGAGAAAGGATAGCGGGAGCTGCCATTTCCTCTCTGGGGGCAGCAGCCTTTCAATTTACAGAAGACCCTCTGTCTTCCTTTGTCCTGTCACCGGTTGTTCTGCTCTTTACCGCGCTGGCGGCAACCATAGCAGGAACGGCAAAAGCGGGGAACCTATGTATATCACAATCAATAAAGGAGTAAGGTATGGAACAGTTATTAGACGGAAAAGAAATCGTAAAATCATATGGGGAGGGCAGGGAAAAGCAGTTGGTGCTTGACCATGTATCTCTGGAAATGGAGAGAGGAGGCTTCGTTTCCGTGATGGGGCCTTCCGGGTCCGGTAAATCCACCCTGCTCTACACACTGAGCGGCATGGATTCTGATTACAGCGGAACCGTAGTTTTTGACGGCAGCACCATGTCCGGTCTTAAGGAGGAAACTCTGGCGGACCTGCGCAGGACCAAAATGGGATTTGTCTTTCAGCAGCCGGCCTTTTTAAAGAATCTGAACCTTCTGGACAATATCATTCTGCCTGTCATGCGGGAAAACAGAAAGAATGGAAAAGCGATAACCGTAAAAGCCAGGGCGCTTATGAAAAAGGTGGGAATAGAAGGACTGGAAGAGCGGGATATCGCCCAGGTATCAGGGGGGCAGCTTCAGCGCGCAGGCATATGCAGGGCGCTTATGAGCGAACCGGAGATTATTTTCGGGGATGAACCCACAGGTGCGCTGAACTCCAGGTCTGCTCAGGAGATCATGGAGCTTTTAAAAGAGATCAATGAGGAGGGCACTGCGGTCCTGGTGGTTACCCACGACGCGAAAGTGGCAGCAAAAACAAAACGTGTGCTGTTTATGCAGGATGGGAAGATAGTCAGTGAGCTGGTATTCGGAAAAGAGGAGGGGGATGACCTGGATATACGGGCAGAAAAGGTTATGCGGCGGATGCGGCAGATTGGAATTTAAAGGCATAGTTTCCATTGGAATGATGGATTTTGCACAGGTGCACTTCTGCTGTATAGGAAGTGCACCTGTCATGCTAGAACGTGTTTTGCCGGCAGCCAACATAAGTAGCTGTAAAATATAAAAGGTAAATCAGCAGAAACAGTCCCAACCCGATGGATACGGAGGTCCAGAAAACGGCAGTCGTAATCATTTCCAACAGGATATTCTTTACACAGGCAGCAATAAATACGGACAACGGGATGGGCAGCAGCAGCGGAATTCCGAAATAAAGAAGAAGCTGACGAAATATCAGTTTATGGATCTTTCTGTCGGATACGCCTAAGTTGGACAGAATCTTATAGCGGAAGCGATGTTTGGATGCTTCGCTTAACTGCTGGACTGCCAGTATGGTTGCCGCGGTGCAGATAAAGATCAGACCGGTATAATACAGACAGAAACCAAAAATCAAAATAGAAGCACGGCTGTCAGAGACGATTTTTCCCTTGGTGTTCCAGTTGTTAGCTCTCCGATTTTGAAAATCTTCGTCACTGCTATACAGAGAGGTCAGATAGTCATAGTCCTCCACAGTTGTCTCTTGTTCTGTTTCAATCACCAGAGTGGTTTGATCTGTAGGAAGCCCGTCGGTAAGATGGTCCGGGAGAACAATAATACAGCCGATACCAATGTTCCCGCTTTGTGAAAGTGGAGAATCATATACGGCCTGAAGGTCCAGGGTAGTGCCGTTTATGGTGTAGGGCAGGCTGTCTTTGGTATCCACGATTTTTTTGATGTTGGAATATGCGTGGATGATGTAATGGCCGTCTGTAAGGTTCACCGGTTCATATCCAAGCATTTTGCGGAGTCCGGCATAGTCACTGTAGGAAATGGCGTAATCGTCAACGGCATAGGACTGCTGGTCTAATGCTTCATACAGCGCCATCTGTCCGCATTGGTAAATGGGAACCTGCAGACTGGATTTTATTCCGCGTGTCTTCTTGAAATAATCTGCGGCTTCTGTGAGCACAGCCGGGTCCTCTGCCGACACCTGGGCATCGAAGGTACAGCGGTTTAAGGCGGAAAGTTCAAAAAACTTGTTGAAAAGCATAGCGCTTTGAATACAGGCCAGGGTGAGGGTTAAAAGCATAGCCAGCGTTCCCATGGTAAAACTCATGGTTTTCAATTTGGCGGATAGATTCCGATAGAGAAAGAGAGTATCTTTTGAAAATTTCCGCTCATTTTTTCCAAGGAATATTTTGATCAGGAAACCCGCCAGTGTAATATAAGCTCCATAGAGGCCTATGATGACCAGCAGAATGCCGGCAAGGAGCAGGAACGGTGAAAAATTGGAGGTATTATGGAAAATAACGTATAAAATAATACATCCGGCTGCCAGCAGGCCCACTGAGGCAGCGCAAAATACCCAATGGCTTTTCTTGTTGGAGATGATTGCGGCTTCATTTTGCTTCTCAGCGTACATGAAATCGTATATTTTAGTCTTTTTCAGTTTCTTTCTCATCCGCAGCATGGAGAAAGTATAGATCAGGATAACATAGAGTAAAGTTAACAGGACAGCAGGAAAGGAAATATCAGCCTTGACAGAAAAACGTACTTCAAAGAGATTCATGATGATCAAAGTAAGAATTTGATAGATAAAAGTTCCTGCAAGCAGGCCGGCCAGAAAAGCGGCTGTTCCCATTATGCTGTTTTCCAACATGATCATCCGGGAAATCTTACGGCTGCTGATACCCAGAAGCATATAAGTGCCAAGCTCCCGGCTTCTTTTTTCCAGCATGAAGCAGTTCATATAATGGACCAGCCATTCGATCACGGCGATCACGATCACAGAGATGAATGAGATCATGATTGGCAGACTGTCCATCATCTGGTTAAGGCTTTTGATATCCTTAGAAAATACGACCATATTGAAAGCGTACATAAGGGAAAAGGAAATACTCACAGTGAGGAGATAGACGGCATAATCCCTCATGGAGCGTTTGGCATTGCGCAGAGCCAGTTTACTGAGCATTGGAAACATCACCTCCCAGCAGAGTTACTATGTCCAGGATCTCAGTGAAAAAAGCACGTCTGGCTTTGTTTCCCCGTGACAGTTCACTGAAAATTTTTCCGTCCCGCAGAAAGAGGATTCGGCTGCAGTAGCTGGCGGAAAAGATGTCATGGGTAACCATTAAGATGGTTGCCTGCATTTCCCGGTTCATCTGGGTGAAACATTCCAACAGCATACCTGCGGATTTGGAATCCAGGGCACCTGTAGGTTCATCAGCCAGTATAAGGCTGGGGTGGGCGATCAGAGCCCGGGCGCAGGCACACCGCTGACGCTGCCCGCCGGATACTTCATAAGGGAATTTGGCGAGGATATCCTGTATGCCGAGACGGGCGGCCACATTTTTTACCTTGCCGGCGATTTTTTGGGGGGAGGTCCCCTGGATCACAGGTGCCAGGGCAATGTTCTCTTCAATGGTCAGGGTATCTAAAAGATTAAAATCCTGAAAAACAAAGCCCAGGTTCTTTTGGCGGAACTCTGCCAGTTTATCTTCCTTTAGCCCGGTGATATCTGTATCCCGCAGGTAAATGTGTCCTGCTGTTGCGGTATCTATAGTGGAAATGCAGTTGAGAAGAGTAGTCTTGCCGCTTCCCGAGGCTCCCATGATGCCCAGGAATTCTCCTTTTTCCACCGAAAAGCTAATATTGTCCAAAGCTTTTGTGATGAGTGTCTTTGCTCCGTAGTATTTTTCCAGTTCTTCGATTCTGAGCAGAGTTTCCATATTTTACTCCTTCTATGATGATGTTTGATTTGGTTTTTATGATGTTATCATAGCAGGGGACAGGGTATTTTTGTACTTACAAAATTGTAATGCCTTATTCCGGACGTATGTAAGTTCCGGTAGGAAAGTCAATTGTGATCTTAGTTCCCTCCCCGCATACAGAATCTGCCCGGATGGAAAGGCCCAGTTTCAGGCAGAGTTTACGGCATAGATACAATCCCATGCCTGTGGACTGCCGATTTGTGCGGACAGTGCCGGTGAATCCCTTTTCAAAGACACGGGGCAGGTCCGCGGCAGGAATGCCCCGGCCGTTGTCCTCAAGGATCAGTGAGACACTGGATCCTGTATGGGCGGCGGAGATTTTAATGCAGGCGTCCTTTGTTCTGTGGTATTTTATGGAATTGGAGAGAATCTGACTGATAATGTAAGTGAGCCATTTTTCATCTGTATAGACAATGTCATCGGTCTCTTCAATCTGCAGCGCGATTTTTTCTTCCAGAAGCAGGGACCTGTTTTCCAGAAGGGCAGGACGGATAGCGTCAAATAGTTGAAATTCTTTGACAAAGTAATCTTTTTCCACGTTCTCACTGCGGGCATAATACAGGGCCTGCTCCACCAGATAGTTGATTCGGGACAGTTCTTTTCCGATGCGTTTATTTTCCGTTTCCGGATGGTTTTTGCAGATTAGGTCAATGGCAGTGATGGGGGTCTTGATTTCGTGAATCCATTCCTCAATGTATTCTTTGTACTGGTACTGGGATTTTTTCAGGTGGTTTATCTTCTCCAGCATGGATTTGCAGGCTGTGCGAAGCGTTTGCTGGAAAAGCTGTTCGGAACAGGTCTTCGGTTTATCCAGCATCTCGCAGATAAGATATTTCTGGTCCAGCAGGTCTAACTGTCTGGTGATCTGTTCTGCTTTTTTCTTCTGTTTATAAAATCCGTTTCCCCAGACAATGAAAAGGATAACTGCCCAGATTATAAGTATGGGCAGGACAGAAGAGAAGCTGTTTCCGAGTAAAGCTAAATAGATCGTCATAGCGATCGCACAAAACAGATTCAGAAAAAGCAGCATCAGTTTTTCATATAGATAGTTTGCAGGCGTCATAGCAGTTTCCTTTCTCAGATGTTGACCATCAGTCCTTTTTTGGGGATTGTCACAATTAAATCGCCCAGGTTCAGCTCTTTCAGACGGCGGCGCAGCCTGGAGAGATTTACATTTAAAATATTCTCATCTACATAGAATTTATTTTCCCACAGATATTCGATCAATGCGTCTTTTGTCACAATGTGCCCTTTATTTAAAAAGAGATAGTAGAGGATCTTGACCTCATTTTTGGAAAGGTCCAAGGTCTGTCCCTGGTATGTGATCTGTCCCATCAGAACATTGAGTGCGGCGCCGGACGCGCAGATGGATTCAGAAAGGGCAGTATTCCGGCGGGCCATGATTCTGCCTATGCGGGCCAGAAGTATGGGCAGGTGGTAGGGTTTGCGTATAAAGTCATCACCTCCCATGAGGATTCCGGCCAGTTCATCTTCATCGTGGGTGCGCCCGGTAACAAAGATGACAGGTACATTTGTCTGCTCTCGAATATCGCGGCATAGCTCCAGGCCGTCACAGTCGTCCAGATTGATATCCAGAAGAATAAGCTCAATGGGAGATGAGAGCAGCAGGTTCTTTACATCCGCCGTTAGTTTCTCCTGGGTACAGCAGCGGCATTCCGGGCAGATGCATGGATAGCCGTTTGCCTGAAGGTAAACAGATAGTTCCTGACGGATATTTGGATTGTCTTCTATGATTAATATCATGGTATCTCCTTATATAAATTTTCTTTGTTGTGAGAGTCGCCTTCTCTTAGGTGTAATGATGTTGTATGTATACCACACTCAAGTTATTCTTAACTTTCCGCAAATCACAAAGGTTGATTTTTAACCTTAACCATTTGACAGCATATATATATTATCACTTAAAATCTACATTTAGCAAATCCAAATCTGGAATAAATGAGAAGTGGTTTGTTTATGCGTTACCATTAATGTAAAATTATTCAAAATTAAAGGAGTCATCGAAGAGTCTACAACTATTCGCGAAATGTCCATTTTACGAATAGTTGTGGACTTTTTCCTCCGGATAGGCTATAATTAAGCTAAATGCAACGTTTTATAACAATCCTATTGAGGTGCAAAATTCATGGAGAAAAAAAATATCAGCTATCACGAGAAAAAATATATTGATAACAATATCCGGCTCAGAAATATTCTGGCGGAGCTTCCTCCGTATGTACAGGATTTCTGCAGGGGCCGCCAGACAACTTTGAGCATGCAGACCCAGATTGCTTATTGTTATGATTTAAAGATTTTCTTTCAGTTTCTTACAACCGCAAATCCCACTTTGAAAAATTCGGCGCTCCGTGACATTTCCCTTGATGTTATGGAAAATCTTCGTCCCACAGATATTGAGGAATTTCAGAATTATCTGAAAGTTTACGAAAGCCAAAATACAGGTGAGGCAATGACAAACGGCGAAATCGGCATTTCCAGGAAGATTTCCGCGCTCAGAAGCCTTTTTGACTATCTGTATAAGCATGAAATGGTTAAAAATAACCCTACCCGTATTGTGGATGTGCCAAAAGTCCATGAAAAAGCCATTATTCAGCTTGATCCAGATGAAATTGCCATGATCTTGGATTCCATGGAGGAATTCAGCGACAATTTGACACCCCACCAAAAGGGCTACTATCTGAAAACAAAAACACGTGATATTGCTATTATAACACTTTTTCTCGGAACCGGGCTGCGTGTGTCTGAATGTGTGGGGCTGGATATTTCTGATGTCAATTTTAAAAACAGTGGTCTCCGCGTGATACGAAAAGGTGGAAATGAGAAAATTGTTTATTTTGGCGAGGAGGTGGAAATTGCCCTGCTCAATTACCTGGAAGAAAGAGAAAACATGGAGACAAAGCCGGGCCATGAAAACGCACTTTTCCTCTCCCTCCAGGGAACCCGCCTGAGTGTCCGGGCAACAGAGAAAATGGTAAAAAAATATACACAGCCAATTATTACAAACAAGAAAATCACTCCCCATAAGCTGCGTTCTACATATGGCACGGCTCTTTACGAGGAAACAGGTGATATTTATCTTGTGGCAGATGTTCTGGGCCATAAAAGTGTCTCTACCACGCAGAAGCATTATGCGAAATTAAAGGATTCCAGGAGGCGTGCAGCCGCCAGTGCTGTCCGCCTCAGAGAAAAAGAAAGTGACTAGGCAGGACAGGAATACAGCAGCCAAAACAGTGCTTCTCTCCTCTTCTTCTGTCATATAAGTAATATTTTGATACAGGCCAATAGCCGGAGAACCCTTACAAGGAAGACCCGGAAGATATCCGTACAATCACAATCTCACCAAACGGAGATGCGCTTGGTGAGAACGTGTTATCGTACAGATATTTTGGATATTCTAAGGCATTACGGGCCTGAAAAAATGCATTTCGTTTAAGGCTTCTGATATCCGTTATGCCCATCCATGATCTTCTGTAACGAATAGATAGATTTGTTCAGATTAAATAAGTAGGCAAATGCGCAGACCACAAAGAAATGCGGAAGGTAGGAAAAGCCAAACACCTCCGTGCCGATCAATACCGGAGCCAGAAAGGTATTCGTCGCGCTTCCGAATACGCCTGCATAGCCCAGTGCCGCGGCAATTTCTACAGGAACACCGAGGACAGGGGCAATTACAGCTCCAAGACTTGCTCCGATAGAGAACAGGGGTGTAACCTCCCCGCCCTGAAATCCCGCTGCCAGTGTTACTATGGTGAGCAGGAATTTCAAGATCCAGTCATAGCTGAGAATATCTTCCCCGTAAAAGCTGGCGTGGATCAGATTGGTACCGAGTCCTGCATATCTGCCTTGATATAGGAGGAGCAGGAGGACGCTTAAAATAAGCCCTATGATAAAAATACGAATTACCGGCTGCTTCCATGTCTGGGCAAATTTCTTTTTCATATATTTCAGAGTCCATGCAAATGCGCCCCCCACAACGCCGAACAGTATGCCCAGCAGGATCATTTTTCCCATATTAGGAAAATTCATATCTATTTTTCCTGTAAGCGCAAAGGAAAATTTCTCCAGTCCTAAGAACTGTGATGTGGCGCTGGCGGTAAAGGCGGCTGTGATTGCGGGAAGCAGAGCCTGGTATTCCAGGGCTCCTGCGACCAGGACTTCCATTGCAAAGAAAACAGCGGCAATGGGTGTTTCAAAAAGCCCTGCAAATCCTGCCGCCATACCTGTTACGAGAAAAATATGGGAACTGTTTTTCAGCGGTATTTTTCTTCCGACCCAGTGGGAAAAGGTAGCGCCAATCTGCACAGCCACGCCTTCTCTGCCGGCACTTCCCCCGAATAAATGTGTGATCCACGTTCCGGTTATAATAAATGGAATCAGTTTTAACGGAATCACTTCCTCTTCCCCATGCCCTGCTTCAAAGATCAAATTCATGCCTTTACTGCTCTTCCCTCCGAATTTCAGGTAACAAAAAGCAATAAGCGCACCTGCCAAAGCCAGAAACGGAATGAGCTGCATGGGATGCCCGTTTCTGAAATCCGTGATCGCCAGCAGTACCCTTCCGAATACGGCATCAATCCCTCCGACGACCAGGCCAATGGGAATTCCCAGCAGTCCTAATAGCAACAGTTCCTTATACGTTTGAAATGTTCTCTTCACTCTTCCGTACATATCTCTTACTCCTTCCTTTTTCGCATCCTGCATTCTCATTCATACTTTTTCATATTTTCGCATAAAAAAAGCTGATACCCCTGTTTGAAACAGAAGTCATCAGCAAACATGCGCTTTTGGAATATTTCCACGGGAGAACCTCATTCCCTTAAAATCCTACGCTAGAATCATATCATGAGTAACGTGTCTTGTCAATGTGCTGTTTCCATATTTTGGCTCTAAATATACAAGTATACATAGTGTACTATGGTGTCAGGAACAGCGTGAACTTGCATGTTTCCTTGAAAAGAAATATAATGAATTCCAGAGAAAGTCACTGCGCAAAATCATCCTCAGGGATGCTCAGTTTTCTCCGGAGTAAACAGAAGTGGAGCTATATGATACATTTAGACCAACAGCCGCCGGCGGCTGCGTTCAAGGAGGAATAGAAAATGGAATTACGCGTACTGCAATATTTTCTCGCCATAGCCAGAGAGCAGAGCATTGTGCGTGCTGCTGAATCGCTTCATCTCTCACAGCCCACCCTCTCCACCCAAATCAAAAATATGGAGCAGGAACTGGGCAAACAGCTTTTGATCCGCGGGACAAAAGGTTCCAGGAAAGTAACCCTTACAGAGGAAGGCATGATCCTGCGGAAACGTGCAGAAGAAATTCTCGATCTGGTGAAAAAGGCGGAAAAAGAAGTTACCTTGTCCGACAGTGTTGTAATGGGGGATGTCTATATCGGAACAGGGGAGACGGACGCGGTCCGGCTGATCGCAAAAGCAGCCCGGAGTCTGCAGCAGACATACCCGGATATCTGCTATCATATCTCCAGCGGCAATGCGGAATTTGTATTGGAACGTCTGGATAAGGGGCTGATCGACTTCGGCATTGTGTTCGGATCGGTGGACACCGCAAAATACAATGCTCTGAAGATGCCGTCAAAAGATATATGGGGTGTACTGATGAGACGTGATTCACCGATGGCGGAACAGGACTCTGTTTCACCGGAAGATTTGTGGGATAAACCCCTGATCATTTCCCATCAGAAAAACCAGGGCGGAGAGCTGAACACATGGATGAAAAAGGAAATGTCGGAACTAAATATCGCAGCCACCTATAATCTGCTTTTTAATGCCTCACTTATGGTTGACGAGGGATTGGGCTATGCTGTCTGCTTTGATAAGATCATCAATCTGGCAGATAACGGTAATCTCTGTTTTCGTCCCCTGTCTCCCAGGCTGGAAGTGGAAATGAGTATCATATGGAAAAAATATCAGGTGTTTTCAAAACCTGCTGAAAAACTTTTGGAAAAGTTAAAGGAGACGTTCTGAAGATTCGCTCCGGGGGCGGTCAAACAGTCGTCCCCGGAGCCGGCTGTTAAATGACTGGGCTATGCTGTAACCACTCCCCGGCAGCCAGACACCGAAAATCTTCTGTATGGCCTGTTATCCTATGTCAAAATTTTCAGAACTGAAATTGCTGTAAAACCGTCCTTGTTCTGCAGTAAAGCGCAACACACAGTAGTCTGGATCTGTCACGCCTTCCGGATAATACATGGTATCGCCCTCCTGCCACAGCATCTCTTTACTGGCCGGATCCTCAAGCACTTCCATGATCCCGGTCAGCATGACACCTTTAAAGAACCGCTTATCACAGAAATAAAGGCAGGCTTTTGGATTCTTTCTGTATTGCTGTACCCGCATAGAGGATGTGTTGGTATGAAAATAAATCACCCTGATACCATCTCTTTTCCGCGGTGCCAGCATTGCCTTTGTATTTGGCATACCGTTTTCATCGACGGAGCTTATGAAAACCACACTCTGCTTATCAAGAATCGCTCCTATTGTTTTAACCGGATTTGTCATAATTTACCTCCCTATGTAATTTTCGGATTTTATTTTTCGCAGCAGCCTTTTGTTGCTGCTTTTATTATAAGCCTATATAGAGGTGTGGTAAATTAGTTACTTTTTGGTGACTATAAAAGCCCTTTGTCTCTTAAAAAGTCCTGGCGGCCGTCCTCGATCATCATTTCTATGCCAATGCTCTGCATGATGGAAACTGCTTCAAAAAGCCGCTTTCCCCGTTCTGTGAGAACATAGTCTGATTTCAGCGGATACCCCTCACCTTTTGATTTATGGATTATGCCGCATTCCAGCAGTTCGTTTAAATGCTGTATCAGCATTTTCTGGCTGATGCCGTTGATTGACTTTTTCAGTGCAGATAAAGAATGGCTGCCTTTATTAAGCTGCCATAGTATGATCGGTTTCCATTTTCCCCGGATTATGTCATGGGTCATTTCCAGTGGGCATGTATATTCATTTCTCATCTTCATTTTTTGACGCCTCATTGGTGAAAGCAGTGCAGCCTTCATTCCATGCTCTAACTTCGCTTAATAAGAACGACTGTATGAACGGATTGTTTTGAGGGCAGACCAAGAACATAAATGCACTGTTACGGCATTTTTGATAATGTTCCCCCTTTAACCAAAAATCATATCCCTTAGAACATCTGGGATTGCAGGCAGTTGGGTCAGCCAGACGTTTACAGATGGGGGCTTTCTGTATTGCACTGACCATTTCGCCGGGCAGTGTTTCCAGGATTTTTTCATATTCGTTTACGTGGACCCCATAGATTCGGACAAACATGCCTTTTTTCCGAAATACATAATTTGCGACAGTTTTTTTACGATAAAGGTAAGAAACCATGTAGCCGCTTTTGGCTGTTTTAATTTCTATTTTACAGCCAAGCTCCATTAATTTGTTGTGCAATTCCTTCACAAAATCCTGATTCTCAATCGGTACAGAAACAATAAAATCCTGAAATTCTATTTTCTTATCCATTGTTATCCTATCCTCCGCTCTTTTCTTCGTGTTCCCTTTATTTTTCTCTTACAGCAATCCAGACTTCAACCCGGCCGTCTTTTCCGTAATATTCAATATCCGGTGCTCCGGATTTCATTCTGCCTGTGATGTACCCTTTATTTAACGGCCTGTATTTTGATTTTGGCAGCCATTTTGTGATCGCCTGGGCCTCTGTTCTCCCTATGGTTTCCCTTGTGCATGGAAAGACTGCCCAGGTCATGGCCGGAACCGTGTATTCGGCAAGTTCATCCGGTGCAGCGTGGTCACTTGAGACAGCTATGATATATTCAAATATTCTGGTATCTCCCGGATCTGTATTATAAATATTTATGCCGAATAACCCGTCTGTTTCCCGGTCTGCCAATTTTAACAGGGATGATTCCAGATGATTTTCCCGGATCTTTGACCAGTGCAGAGGAATCACTTTTCTGCCCTCCCCCTTCTGGTTCGTTGTCTTGATCAAATAACCGACAACGCGAAAGCTGTCCTTGTTTTCTATACGAAAAGGTTCCATTTGTTTCTCCTCCTGCTTTTTCCTATAAGACGGTTTCGTCCTTTATTGATTATATCTCATTTGCCGGAGGAATTCCTCTCTTTTGGTGCACCGTTTGGATAGCATGACTGTATGTCTGTTATCTTGCAAAAGTCTATGGCGGAGGATTGGGGAATGATTTTGCTGTCATTATCCCCATTCCGTTATTCATGCATGGAATGGGGATAACATCATTTTTTGCATCTTAAAAAATAATGAATCATACCTACATCATCATAGATTCCATCTTTTTTCTCTATTTCAAAATATTGTTGTAATATATTTTCAAATTCATAAGGCAATATGTTAAACATATCGGGTCTGCCTATATATTCTTCGATTTGCATCATAATACGACCGACAGAACTATTTATATTCGGAATATCTAAAACAAACTTTCCAGATGGTTTTATTATCCGGTGTGCTTCAACGATTGCCTTTTGAACAAACTCCTTTTCAAAATATTCAAGAACTCCGATACATGCTCCTATATCAAAACTGCTATCTTCAAAAAGAGTTTCATGTATGCTACCGCAAAACAACTCTCCAATAGGCAGCTTTTTATTTTCCACATATTTATATAATAATTGAATGGTTTCTGGACTAATATCAACTCCATGGTACAGCGAGGGCCATGTATCATATCCCTTGAACATAAGGTTCAGAGCGCAACCAAAGTCAATAAATTTTTTATCCGCGTCAGGCTTTAGATATTCTTTGATTTCAATGTATTCACTGCCTCCTTTACCACTTTCTACTGCTGCTATGTATTTGGGATAATCAGGGTTATTTGTAATGTAATCCGGCAAGTTGTCATAATTGGGGAAATCGTGTTTCCCATGTTCACGTATACTTCTGTCGTAAGATTTTGCAATTAAATCTAATTGATTTTTCATTGTATTCAGCAGTTCCTTTTTTTGAAATATTTTATAAATAATCTCTGTTACAGTTACTAAATTCTCTCCCGGTTTCATTCAGCAATCATTCCCTGCTTTCACCTCGGTCAATTCAAGTTTGTCTTATTATACAGTATTTCAGTTCAGAAGTATAGCAATGCATATATACTTAAAAGGACTTGGCCTACAGCCCAAAGCATGCGTAAAAGAATACTGCTTATGGCAGAGCTGACACAAAAAAGACTTACTTGCTTTTATACAAATAAGTCTTTTCCACATTTAAAGTCTGTTTATCACGATAAAGAGCTGCTGGCTTTTCAAACAGGCTCTAAACTCTCAGACTTTCAAACCATGCTTTTATTTCTTTTTCACTCACATTTACATCAAATCTCTTACCATCCTTTAGTATCGCACCCGGACAGGAGGACTCCAATTCAGCGTTGGTATTACCCATACCACTGCTTCCGGATGTTGCCACCGGAATAATAATCTTGTCATTCCAATCATATTGTTCCAAAAATGTATTGATGATTGTCGGGGCTATGTACCACCAGATGGGAAAAGCGAGAATCAGAATTTTGATATTTTCTGTACTCTCCAGTTTATTCGCTATGGCCGGTCGGAATGACTTATCATTCATCTCTACACTGCTCCGGCTATTTTTATTCATCCAGTCAAGATCTGCAGCGGAATATGGTATCTCCGGATGAATTTCATGTAAATCCCCATCTACTACGTTCGCAATCTTCTTTGCCAGTTTCTCTGTTATTCCTGTTGCTGAAAAATACGCTACTAATATTTCACTCATAGTTCTATTCCTCCCTTTTTACATATATGTAACGGTTTCTGAAAGCTCCCTGCGCTGTGTATGGGTGGCAAGCGGTTTTGCATCCTCTGCTGCATAGCCGATATCCAGGATCATGAGCACTTCCTCGTTATCAGGCAGTCCCAGTTCTTTTGCCGCAGCTTCGGGGTCAAAGAAGTTGATCCAGCAGCTGTCAACGCCCACGGCTTTTGCGGCAAGCATCATATGGGTGGCAACAATGGAAGCGTCCTCGATTCCGGAATCACGCTGTTCTCCCGGATATACAAACACGTTGTTTTTATCAAATGCCACGACTATGGCAGTGGGGGCTCCGTATCGGCAGGGTGTCACCTTATCAATTTTAGCAAGTCCTTCCTCAGATTGGACAACATAGATACGCTGTTCCTGCAGGTTCTTTGCCGTAGGTGCCAGCCTTCCCGCTTCAAGGATCATGTCCAGATATTCTGCTGCCACCTGGCGCCCATCAAATTTCTTGCATGCATAACGGTTTTTTAATACTTCCAAAAAGTCCATTCTTTTTTCCTCCTGTTTTAGAATCGGTTCTATAATGACTATAAACCTTAAACCTAACTTCAGGTCAATACTTTTTTGACGTTTCTGACATTTTTTAATAAGAATACAAAGCATATAAGGAAAAAACTTTTACATTTGTAAAACTTTTGCAGTCGTGCTATAATCATTTATGAGGTGAAAAACAATGATCAATAAAAACGCAACAAACCCAGCAGCACTCCGTTCCCGAAAGGCTCTGGCTACAGCTTTGGTAAGTCTCCTTCTGAATCATCCGTTAAAGGATATCAAAATTGAAGATATTACCAGAACCGCCGGGTTATCCCGGCAGACTTTTTACACGAATTTCAGCCAGAAAGAAGATATCCTGGAGCATGCCTTAAATGAGCTTTTTTTAATGTTTACCGGAAGTCTCCAAAGCCTGCCGGAAACAATAAATAAAATGCTGGCAGTCTATTTTGAATTCTGGAGCGGACACAAAAAATTTCTGTCAGTACTATTTGACAATCAGCTCTCTTACATTTTTGCAGCCAATAATATGTATCTTTTCAAAAATGAGTTTTCCTTCTATGCAAAGAACGTATCAAACTCACAGGAAGAACTGCCCTATTTGGAAAATTATCTGGCCGGACTTACCTTTCATATGCTCCGTACCTGGCAGCAAAACGACTGGAATGAAGATACCGAAATGATTGTACAAATTGCCTGCCGACTTTTGAAAGGGGATATTTTTAATGGAAAAGAATTATAAAAACAGGAAACTGATTATTGGAATTATCATTATTGGAGCTTTCATCAGTTCCCTAAACCAGACAGTCATGACTGCATCACTGCCTAAAATTATGACGGAATTTAATATAACTGCAGGCGTTGGGCAATGGCTTACAACAGGCTATCTGCTGTTTATGGGCGTCATGATACCTTGTACCGGATTTCTTATGGAACATTTTTCTTCTAAAAAACTATATTTGGTATCTGTTTCTTTATTTTTTATCGGGTGTGCGGCGGCCGCCTTTTCTCCCAATGTCTATCTGCTCCTTCTCTCCCGTATTATACAGGCTCTGGGAGCGGGGATTCTTCTTCCTCTTCCACAGGTGGTAGCATTTCGGCTGTATAAACCGGAAGAACGTGGGACAATTATGGGAATTGTAGGACTTACCACGGGATTTGCACCGGCTTTCGGTCCTACATTTGCCGGATGGATCGCAGATCTCTTCGGATGGCGGACAATTTTTTATATTATGTGCGCTCTGGCTGCTTTCGGAATTATTTTGGCCATTGTCAAACTTCCAGGTGAAAAAATGCATGCCGAAGGGAAACTTGATATTATTTCCGTTATTTTATCTACGATTGGATTCTGCGGCCTTCTTACAGGTGTATCCAACCAGGGGAATTATGGTTTTTCTTCTCTTTTAACCATCGGTCCGCTGTTAGTGGGAATTATATGTGTTGCACTCTTTGCTGTCCGGCAGTTAAAACTCTCCTCCCCCCTTCTTGAGTTAAGGATATTCAAAAGTCACAATTTCACTCTGGGCACAATTCTTTTGATCTTTGCCTATGGTTCCATGCTTTCAGTCTCCACACTGATTCCTATTTATATTCAGAATTTAAGGCATTACTCTGCCACCATATCCGGTTTGGTTCTGCTTCCGGGTGCTCTTTTCTTAGCTTTCTTAAATCCTCTCTGCGGCAGAATACTGGATAAGAAAGGCCCTTATATTCTTTCTCTTGCAGGTCTTGCCCTTTTAGGGGGTGCAACATTGGGGCTTTCTTCTATCGGAGCAGAAACACCGCTTATAACAATCATAATTATCTATGCCTTCCGCATGCTCGGTGTTGTAGCTCTTCTGCAGCCCCTGCAGACCTGGGCTGTAAATTCTGTACAGTCTAAATACGTTGCCCACGGAACAGCGCTTATGAATACAGTACGCCAGGTAGGCGGCTCGATCATCAGTGCCCTTCTGGTAACTGTTATGTCTTCCTCTGCAAAAAGTCATGGAGATATAGCTGGAATTAAGACTTCTTTTCTTGTAACTTCCATTATTGTGTTTATTTCTTTTGCTGTCTGTGCTTTTTTAATGCACCCGAAAAGAACAGCAGGGAAAGAAACCGAAAACAAAGAAAAAGTTTCCTATGCACCAAAAAATCCACCCGAACATATGATCATTACCATCGCAAGGGAATATGGAAGCGGAGGCAGGGAAATCGGGCTGAAAACTGCCCAGGCTCTCGGCATACCCTTTTACGACAGGGAACTGATTGCCATGGAGGCAAGAGAATGCGGGTTGTCTGATAATTATGTAGAATCCTTTGAAGAAGGTGTCTCTTTCAGAAATACTGCGTGGGACTGGGCTGCTCAAAGCTATGGCACTTTCGAGACCCATCTTTTTAATACCGGAAATTTAAGCGAAGTAGACCTCCTCTATCAAGCTCAGAAAAGAGTTATCCAGCGGATTAGCCAGGAAGGTTCCTGTGTTATCATTGGTCGGTGCGCAGACTATATCTTAAAAGATTATCCCGGCTGCCTCCGTATCTTCATCTGCTCAGATTTAAATCAGAAAAGGCAGCGTATACAAAGTGAATATGGAATTGCTCCTGAAAAAACAGACATAACAATGAAAATAAAAGATGGGCAAAGAGCTTTTCACCACAAACGTTACACAGGCCAGGTCTGGGGAAATCCGTCCAACTATCATATGGTACTAAATAGTTCTCTGTTGGGAATAGACAGATGTGTACGGTTGATATTGGAAGGGATACATCAATAAACCGGTCAGAAAACTGTAATTGTAAACCATAATTCCATTGACAGATTCCCAAACGTATCATATAATTACGTTGTAAATATAATTAACACTGTTAATAGGAGGCGTATATGGGAATTAAAGAACGGCGTGACGTGGAAAAAGCGGAGATGAAGCAGAAAATCATGACTGCGGCCATAGAGATCATTGAGCAGGAGGGATATGAGAAGCTGTCCATCAGAAAAATAGCTTCCAGAATTGAATACTCTCCCACTACGATTTATCTCTATTATAAGGATAAGGCGGAGATCATCAAAGATATGGCCCAAAAGCTCTACGGCAAGGTAATGGATAATCTCTCCCAACAGGATACTGTGGTGTCTGCAGACCAGAAGGTACATAAGATGATGCGGATCTTTATCCAAACGCTCTGTGAGGAACCGGAAATGGTAAAAGCTGTCATGTTCAGCGGAGTGAATGTTATATTTGCAAATGACAGTACAGATGGAAAGCCCACCAACTCCGGAATCGCCATGTTCGACGAACTTCTTGCAGACGGAATCAAACAGGCAGTCTTCAGACCTGTGACCGCCGGACATTCTTGGATGATCGTCAGTGCAATGCTGGGATTTGTCATGAGCGCCATTGAAAATCAGACATATCTGCTCGCTGGTTTTGAACAGCTTACAGAGGATTTTGTGGGAATTTTATTAGGAGGTATAAAACTGTGAAAGCATCTTCCAAAGCCCGCAGGGGCATTTTACCAAAGCTGCTTGCAGGGGCAGGTATTGTGTTCGCTGTACTTCTGGGCATAATTTTTATTGTAATGCTGACACAAAAGCCTGAGAAAATGGAAATATCAAACATGGATATCTCATCTGTCAGTGACGGTACCTATGTTGGACGCGCTGACAATGGATTCGTTAAGGCCGCTGTTTCTGTTGAAGTCAGTGATGGGAAACTAAAGAGCATCACCATACTGGAACATGATACATTGTTGGGCAGACCGGGCGAAAAAATCATCGACGACATTGTCGAACAGCAGTCACTGGAGGTAGATGCGGTCAGTTCTGCCACATACAGCAGTGATACTATACGAAAAGCTGTAGAAAATGCTTTGAAAAAAGGAGAATAAGAAATGAATACAATGATTATTTACGCAAGCAGATATGGGTGTACCGCGGACTGTGCGCAGCAATTGAAATCCAGATTATCCGGTTCTGTATCTCTTACAGATATCGACCGGGTTTCCAAGAGCCCTGCTGACCTTAAAGATTTTGACACCATCATTTTGGGAAGTTCCATTTATATCGGCGCGGTATCAAAGAAAATGAAAGCATTTTGTAAGGCAAACGAATCATTGCTGAGCAGTAAAAAAATAGGAATTTTCCTCTGCTGCGGATTCCAGGAACAGTTTGAGGAATACCTGTCTTCAAATTTTCCGCCTTCCCTCAGAAAGAACGCGGTAATAAAGTGTTTTGGCGGTGAGGCCAGAACAGAGAAAATGAAGGCTTTTGACAAGCTGATCATGAAAGCGGCCATGAAGAGACGCGGGGAAACCCTGAAGATTTCTTCTGAGAATATAGAATGCTTTTCAAAAGCCATTCAGGTCCTGTAAGAAGAATACCCGCCGCGTTCTCTAAAGAAGGCCGGAATTCTGTAGCGGCAAAGATCACAGACCTAATATTTTCAACAATTCTAAATGGGGATGTCCGGTATCTGACTGAAATACGTCAATGTGGTCCACATCTGCGCTTCTGTCTGCAAAGGCAGGGAAAAGAAACCCACACTCCGGTTTACCCGGCTCATAGTCGCCCTCTAATGGGCAGATGGCGCAGATGATGTATTCAAACACTTCTTCTGACTCCCCTACCCTCTCATGATCCGCAGCTTTTACAGGCACATCATAACGGTCGTGGTAGACAAGGACCGCGTAACCGTCGTTTGATTCATAGGATTCCGCGATCAGGTCGTAGAATGTCTCCATCAGCACGTCGTTTTTCAGACCGCAGGATTTCATTCCCATGAGGAGCTGGCGCATACTGCCCGCTTTCATGGAATCCTCCGGAAATCGGTATCGCTTTAGATTTTTATTGGTGGCGGAAAAGGGAATGGCCTTTGCGATTGCCAGGTTTTTCCCTTTATCGGATGGGGAAAGCTTCAGAAAATTTGTATTAAAAGTGCCGTCTATATCACCGTCCGCATCCATATAGCTGCCGGCAGCTCTTGTCATGGACGTTCTGGCTGGTGTCATGCGTCTGGTCAGTTCCAGCATATCCTCTCTGTTTATCATTTCGGTCTCCTTGTGAAGAATATATTTTCTATATATTCATATCACAATCCTGGTTTGTTCACAAGATGTTTTTTGAAGAAAAAAAGGAAACGGTCCGCAGGGTTAATCCCGCGAACCGTTTTGCCTGTCGTTCGATGAAGCCGGCAGGCCCGACTGGTGTCTGACGCAGCAGCCGCCTTTACCGTTTAGTTTAGCCTGGTATAAGGCTTTATCGGCCTGTGATATGATATTGTCAAGGGGGACATCATTGTTCCAGATGACTGCTCCGCAGGTACAGCTTATGGGTAACTGGTCTGTAAGCGCCGCGTTCTGGAATCCGCCGCAGATTTCCTCACCTTTTTTCAGCGCTGTCTCTTCAGAGCCCATCTGTCTCATGATGACAAGAAATTCATCGCCGCCGAACCGGGCCAGAATGTCATTGCTTCTTGTCCGGGCGTGGAGAAGGTCTCCGAATTTTTTCAAAAGACGGTCACCGAGGCTGTGTCCAAGCGTTTCATTTACCTGTTTTAAATTATCAATATCGAATAAAAAGACTGCCATGGGGGCATCTTCTTTTTTCATGATCCTTACCGCGGCATTGAGACCGCGGCGGTTTAGCAGTCCTGTCAGATAATCCCGGCAGGCATCCTCATGTAAGGTCTGCCTGCTCTCGTAAGACAGAGAGCGCTCCATGGCGTTTATGAGCCGTCTTTCTATTATTTTTGCAGAACAGGGTTTATATGCGAAGTCATCGGCACCCATCTCAACTGCCTGATCTTCTGTCCGTGGATCAGGCGGGGCTGTGGCGACCACAGGGATATTCCAGACCGCCTTTTCCCTCTGCAGAATTTCCAATACGGAAAAACCGCTGAGTTCCGGTAAGGTGAGGCTTAGAACGACACCGGAAAGCTCACGCTCATAGCGGACGATAAATCCCAGAGCTTCCTTTCCGGTAACCGCTTCTATGATCTTAAATCTGTTTCTCAGCAGACTGCAGATCTGGTTTCGGTACGCATCATCCTCCTCTGCCACGAGAATATATCCGGACAGGGATGTGCTGCCGAGGGAAGACGCTTCCGCCTCTGTTTCTTCCTTCGTGCTGTCCTGTCTCTTTAAGAGGGATTCAAATTCTTCACTGGGCATGGGCCGGGCAAAATAGTAGCCCTGTACATAGTCGCATCCGATTTCCTTCAGACGCTCCAGTTGTTCCCTGGTCTCCACGCCCTCTGCCACCACCCGCAGATCCATCCAGCGTGCAAGCCCCATGATAAAACCGAGAATGCCCTGATCCATGGGCTTTGCTGTCTCGCTTTGGATAAATTTCATATCCAGCTTCAGGATATCAAGCGGGAGCTGGTTCAGCATGTTCAGGGAGGAGTAGCCGCTTCCGAAGTCATCCATCTCGATAATGAATCCCAGTTCACGCAGATGGCGGACTGTGGAGATGATCTGGTCAGGATCCTCCGTATAGGCACTCTCTGTGATCTCCAGATGAAGGCGTGAAGGCGCAAGACCGTATCTGCTGACCATCTTCAGGAGGACATCAGCCAGATCCACCTGATAGATATCTGCCCTGGATACATTGACTGAGACAGGAATGGGCGGATAACCTATGCTGTCCCATTTCTGTAAGATGGCACAGGTCTTTTCCCAGACATACTGGTCAAGGTTGGTGATAAAGCCGTTCCGTTCAAAGAGCGGAATAAATGCCGCCGGGGACTGAAAGCCCCATTTGGGATGTTCCCAGCGCACGAGAGCCTCCGCGCCGGCCAGCCGCTCTGTGCTGATGCTGTATTTCGGCTGCAGATAGACAATAAACTGCTCCTCTGCCAGCGCGTTTTCCATAACATCCGTGATAGCCTGTTCGTGGAGCATTTGGTTGCGCAGGTCATCGTCATATTTGGAATAATACTTTCCGTATTGTCCTTTGATTTTCCGCGCAGCCAGAAGGGCGCGGTCGCACATCTGTTCCACCGGCAGTAAGCGGTCTTCAACCGCATAGATACCCCATTTCATCACAATGCTGCGCATACTGCCGGTTTTACTGATCTGTGCGCCTGCCTGTATGAAAAATTCATCCCGGTGTTTCATCAGACAGGCAAACTGGTCCGCGTGGAGACGGCCGCAGATTCCTTCCTCTCCCACCAGTCCTGTGTACATATCAGCCACGCTGCACAGCAGTCTGTCCCCGGCAGGTGTTCCGAATATGTCATTGACCAGTTTGAAATTCTCAATATCGGAGCATACGATATCGTACTCCTGGTCAGGGGTCTGTTCCAGGGTTTCTCTGACCCTCTGATAGAAGAATTCTTTGCTGTATAGACCGGTAAGCCTGTCGAACTGAAACTGATTGATGATAGCGGCAGTCTCCCGCAGACGGATGATGCTTGCGACCCGGCGCAGGATCGCCTGGGGATTATAGGGCTTTGTCACAAACTCCGTTGCACCGCTGGAGAGGGCCGCGATCTCATCTGTCTCGCTGTCACTCTGTGTTGCCACGATCACGGGGATGGACGCGTAGGAGGGATTTTTTTCTATAATGGAAAGGAAGGTATGCCCATCCATGACAGGCATAATGATATCCAGCAGAATCAGGGAAATCTCCTCTTTGCATTCCTGCAGAACCCCAAGCGCCTCTTGTCCGTTCTCTGCTTCCAGGACCGTATATTCAGGAGTCAGAATTTCACATAACATCATTCGATTGATAGCATTATCTTCTACTACCAGTATATTTTTTTTGGATCTCATTCCATCGTTCCTCTTACCTCTCCGGCTGACTGCCTATCACAACAGTTATTATATTAGTATTGAGCAGTCTGTGGTTTCTGCAGAATGCGGTCCACTATGCTCACGTGTGTTCCAGATTATTTTAACATGTGACCATTTCTTTATCAAGAAAATAATCAGAGGTTCTTCGTTTTGACAGCAAAAAAAGAGCGGTACTGTCCAGTAACAGTATAACTCTTTGGAGCGGGTACCGTCAATTGCGGCTGGTATCTTTTTGATACTAGAATACTTCCCGGTGCCTTCTTGCATTTTCCCGGGGGCAGTATATAATGAAAATAAATATTGATTAATGTCTGTACATACTTTTACATACCAAGGAGATGTTTCCATGAATCAGGAAAAGAAAATACCGGACTGTCCGGTGGAAATGACGCTGCAGCTTATTGGGGATAAATGGAAGGTGCTCATTATCCGGGATCTGCTGACAGGAACAAAAAGATTTAGTGAACTGATGCGTTCGGTTTCCGGTATCACCCAGAAAGTGCTGACCAGCCATCTGCGCAATATGGAGGCGGACGGGCTTCTCACCAGGAAGGTGTACCCGGAAGTTCCGCCCAAAGTGGAATATACCCTCACGGAAACGGGATACAGTCTGAAACCGATTCTGGATTCCATGGTGACCTGGGGGACAAATTATAAGAATCATCTGGATTAGGTAACTGCGTTTTTCAGAGACCAAAAAAGAGCCGTTTTATCCGAATCTTTTTTGATCTCTGTTAAGGCAAAAGCGGAGTCTTGTCAAAGAAATTTTCAGAATTCATAAGGCGGATTGCCGGAGAAGTCCGCGATCACGCCATGGGGTTCTTCCAGATAGAATACCACGAAGATCGGATTGTCCGCAGTATTGTACTGGCCTTTTACAATGGGATTGGCCATGCAGGCCTCTTTTACTTTCATATTGTCCTCAAAGACTGCTTTGCCGTGCAGGCGGAGCCAGGTGTATGACGCGTCGGAGACAGTAACCTCTATCTCAGGGTTCGCCTGCATATCTTTGTACACTTCTTTTGTAGTGTTGGTGCAGAACCAGAGTTTTCCCTTTTTCTCAAAGCAGAACATGAAGGGGCGGCATTTTGCCTTGCCGTCTCTGCCGACAGTTGCCAGATACTGTACCGGGTTTGCCTGTAAAAATTCCACTACTCTTTTCATTTTGTTCCATCCTCTCTGAAATGTTGTATTTGCCGGATTGTTCCTGTCCTTTGTTTGAAGCGGCCGCTTCTTATATGTTTATCATAAGGCAGTGAAAGGATTTTGCAAAGTATGCACTTTAAAGTGGGATAGGCACCGGGAGGTGTTATAGTATCTGTTCGATACTGCCGCCGCAAAGCAGGGTGTGGAGAAAATTTACAAGAGCCTCCAGTTTATTGGTATCAATCAAGTCCGGCGTATCGTGTTCCGTGTGAAGAATGCGCTCTGCCAGTCCGAATATGTTGCCGGAGGTAACAGAGACTGCGGGAACACCGGAAAAAGAAAACAGGGTGTGGTCTCCCTGAGGCCATGGCTCGATCTGTTCAAATCCATCAAGGTCTGCCGCGCAGCCGGAAATACAGCTCATCAGATTTTGGGGACACTCGTAAAACGAGTATGCAGTGCTCTGCCCTTTCGCGCCCACGCCGTCCAGATTGAACGCGCAGATATATTCCTTTGGAGAAGAAAGGTAAGAGGAAAGATACATCATTTCTCCGGGGGTGGAATAATAGTCTTCACCGTTAAAGAGTACAAATTCAATGCGGTATGGCAGCTCCTGCCCTGAAAGATGCTCTGCCAGTGCAAGAAGCACAGCCACTCCGGATGCGTTGTCCAGGGCACCCGGGGTTCCCGGCCTGGTATCAATATGTGCTGAGACACAGACCTTTTGTCTGCCGCCTCCGTAGACGGCAAGGATGTTGGCGGCCTTTGCGGAGTGTCTTTTTGTGTTCAGAGTCAGTGATACAGAAAGACCGCTTTTAAGCAGCGGAAGGTGTTTCGGAAGGATCACGGCACATGGAACCTGAAAGTCTCCGTCCTCAATAACCGGAACGAATTGTTCAGGGGAAAGGCTTAAGGTCAGCACAGCTTTTGCTCCGCCCCTTTCCAGCAGGGAGATAGTTTCTCTGTGCTCGTCGGGATTCCAGAACACAAAGCTTTTCGGCATCAGCGGCTCTGCTGCCAGCTCACCGCACAGTACCACTATTTTCCCGGCAGCAGGTGCGCTGCGAAGCTCATCCAGGGAGCGGATGCAGAGAAGTTCTCCCTGCACGCTGCAGGGAAGTGAAAACGGTGCCGGGGCTGTGGGGATATCTTGTCCGTCAACTGTGAGCGTACTGCCGTTTTCTGTCCAGTCCATACAGTCAAATTCCTGTTTTGTAACGTTAAGGCCGGCGTCAGCGAATACTCTGCCGGCATATGCGGCTGCCTTCTGATTGGCCTTTGAGCCTGTGGGTCTTGCGCCGATTTCTCTGCAGAGTGTGTTCAGGTGACCTTCTATCTTTTTTTGTATCTCCATTTCTGTGACCTCCTCGTTTTTCGTTTGATCCATTTGCTTTGTCAAGTGTAACATTTTCATAAAAAAATGCCTCGACTTTATTTGCTGAATCTGCCGGCAGGATAATGGTTCTAAGAGGTCAGGAATATCCCTTATCGGTATAAGACATAGTCCATCATTTCCCGGCTAAAGCCTGCATCTTTTAAAGCGTCACCTGCATATGCCGGGTATTCTTTTATGAGAAGCCTTTTCTTTTCCGGAAAGACGGCCTTTTCCCTGAACGCGCGGACAAATTCTTTCAGTACAGCAGCTATATCCGCATGCTCCAGTATCCGCAGGATTTTTCCCTGCCGTTCCAGCACCATGACGGGAATTCCGCCGCGAAGCGCCACGGCAGTGCCGGGAACATTGAGAAAAGAACGGCCCTCCGGATGCTCCAGCACCTTTCCCCAGAGCTGTGCGGGGTCTGATGCGTTCAGCCAGATGATCTGCTCTTCCGGATGTGCCAGAGCCTGTACGATCCCCTTATAATCCTGTTTTCGTATAAACTGGGCGCCGGAGAGTCCCCGCACAAAATACCCTCTTCTCACCTGGCCCGTGAACTCCCAGATACGGAGCACCTCCAGCGCCTGTTTCCAGTCAGGCGCGGATTCCTGGCAAAGGTCTGCGTGAAGAGAGAGGGAACGCCGGAAGGTTTCCCTGCACAGAATGATATTTTCACGGAAAAAGGTTTCCAGAAGTTCTTCCGTGGACGGGGTCTTCAGGGGGTGAATGATATCCCAACGTCCTGCGGACAGAGCGGTGATCCTGGCATTGACACGCTGTCTTGCCGCTGCCTTTTGGATCTTATCCCTGTTCAGCCACTGTCTTACCGGGATAAAGCTGTCCGCGCACACCAGTCCCTTTTGGGCCAGCTCCATGAGCAGGCTGCGCACATCTTTGGATACAGAGATATTGGTCAGTGCTTTTAGAAAGCTGGCACCGCGGCGGCGCAGTTCCCGGTAAAGGATTTGTTCCTCCTGGTCTTCGGAAGAAATCTCTTCAGCAGGCGGGGTGTCCCAGTCAATCTCATCATATTTGAGGAAACAGAGCATGCCCTGAGGCAGCATCTTCCAGAAGTAGTCCCCTTCTGTCAAGATACGGTCAAGAAGCCCTTCGCTGTATCTGCGGACTCTACCGGCTAGGATAATGTTCTCCCAGAAGGTGACCGGGAATCCCTGACCGCAGAAAAGTTCTATGGTCTGCTTCAGCTGCTCTTCCGGTGAGGCATTTATGAGGATTCTGCCTGCCGCCAGTGCCGCGTAATGTTCCGGCGGCTGTGTGACCGCCTCTGTGCATAAACTGCGGATCGTAGCATTTCTGGCCCGGTCATAGAGTTTGGCGTGGTAATACAGGCCCTTGTCCTCTGTCAGCTCCTTCTGGCTGCACAGTGTTTCCAGCCACTTCAGAATACAGTCCTGATCCGGCAGATAACGCTCCTGAACCTGTGCGGCGGTCTGGGGTCCCCGGTAGTACAGCATTCGCCGGATGATATGCATCCCTTCCTCTTCGTCCAGTTCAAGGAGTGTACGTTTATATTCCTCAAACTGTTCTGCCGCAATCCACAGTCCCGGTTCCAGATATTCCGCCAGTCCCCGGGCTGCCAGCTCCTCCAGCCAGACTGATATGCTGCCGGATTCAGGTGTCCCTGTGTATAGATCATGCAGCTCAGGGGCTGTTATATCACCTTCCATCATCAGAAAGGTATGCAGCTCTGCGGCGTCACCGGGCAGTTTTCTGCGCTCCTGTACTTTTTTGAGTGCTTCTGCCGAGGGCTTCAATTTTTCAATATAGCGCAGTTCATCGTACACAGCCTGCCGGATGCCCGGTGTGGTTGGGGAATATTCGTACATCTCCTCAGCCTCCACGCGCCACTGCATGGGCAGAGACATGGGGGAAGGACTGTCCAGATATACCTCTCTTACAGCAATCTGCCCGCTCTGCACAGCATGGAGGATGTCAAGCATGCCTTGTATATCCCACTGATCCTCCAGGCATTCCCTCCGGGTTTCACGGATCAGGGGATGGTCTTTTTCCTGTATGAGAGATTCCAGCATTTCCGTACTGCGGAGGCGCTGCATCCAGAGCGGCTGCCTTCCGTTTCGTCTCATCCCCATCATCAGGGCCCTGGCCGCATTATAACGGAATGTCATGTTAAAGACAGGGGTTGCCGGAAGCATGGCCTCCAGGATCTCCCGCACCTTATTCACGTCTACGGAAAAAAGGAGTCCCTCCGGCAGTACATTTTCCCCATAGGGATACAGAAGGATGCCGTCTTCCTCCTCCACACTTCCCACAGGATTTCCCGTTAATTTCTGTGCGGTATCCTGCAGAAGAAGAGAAAGGGGGGTGTTGATCCTTTTTCCGAAGAGCGCGTGCAGCATGATCTGACAGCTTCCTGTGGAATCCCTGAAATGTTCCACTACGATAGTCTTATCGTCGGGCAGGATTCCGGTGGCTTCAAGCTGACGCTGTAAAAAACCGGAAGTATTTTCACAGGCAGCCCGGTCAAGTCCCAGATGTTCCAGTTCCTCCGTCAGTGTTCCCCTGCGCTCCGCCTCTGCCAATGTTCTCATGATCCTTCCGAATGCCAGGCTGGTCCCAAGGCTGCGTCCCCTGATCTCTCCCTTCCAGAAGGGAAGCCTTGCACCCTCCGTACCTGACTGGGTCACCACCACGGTATCCTTATCCTGGCTTACGATCTTCCAGGCAAAGGAGCCCAGCAGGAACCGGTCGCCAAGCTGTGATTCGTAGACAAACTCCTCATCCAGCTCGCCTACTTTAACACCGTCCTCCGTCCGGGCTGTGTACATGCCCTTGTCCGGTATGGTGCCTCCTGCTGCCACGGCCAGCATTCTGCTGTAGGTATCAGCAAATACCTGCTCATGCAGCCTGTCGTACAGAATCCTGGGACGCACGGGGATCTCTCTTCTGTGTTCATAATCACCTGCCAGCATGGCCAGAACGGCTTTTACGTCCTCCCTGGTGACAGAGCGGAAGGTATAAGTGCGGGCAAGGATCTCCATCACTTCATCAATAGTATACGCCGTACAGGGAATCCCGCCGGAGCCCTTGCCTGGCTCCTGATCTTTCGCTGTGGCCGCCATGGAGACCAGATGCTGTGCCAGTACATCCAGGCACATGCAGGGAGGGCTGGCCTGCTCGATGCCTCCCTGTCTGGCAGCCTGGGCAGTCATGCCGCAGTACAGGGTTTCAGAGGCAGTACGGGGGTACATATACATGACACTGACCCGCCCCGGATTGTGCCCGGCGCGGCCAAGGCGCTGCATGGTACTGGATATGGTGCGGGGACAGCCAATCTGCAGTACCTGGTCAATGTCACCCACGTCAATGCCCAGCTCCATGGAGGAGGTAGCGCAGAGCAGGCGCAGATTTCCCCTGCGCAGGGCATCTTCTGATTCTGCCCGCTGCTCTTTTGACAGACTGCCGTGGTGTACACGGGCAAAATCTTCACCCCCAAGCTGATTTACATAGTAGGCCAGCTTTTCTGCGTATCTGCGCCCTTCGGAGAAGGCAATGACACTGCGGCACTGCATACAGCGGCTGTATACCTTCTCCGCCAGTTCTTCCCAGACGGGGTCTTTTCTTCTTCCCGGGGCCTGGGTAATGCCGATCACCTCGATCTGTACCGCTTTCGGCATATGGGGCGCAACCATATGTGCCGGTTCGGGAGACAGATAATCGGCTGCCGTCTGCAGCGGTTCTATGGTGGCGGACAAGCCAATCCTCTGCAGAGGCGCTTTACAGAGACGGTCCAGTCTGGCGGCAGACAGCATCAGGTGGGCGCCTCGTTTTGTGTCAATGAGAGCATGGAGTTCGTCGATGACCAGTGCTCTGGCTGTCTTAAGAACCGTCCGCCCGGTCCGGCTGGTCAGCATCAGATACAGGGATTCCGGTGTGATGATGAGGATATGGGGCGGGTGTTTTACCATGCGCTGCCGTTCCTTCTGGGGTGTGTCCCCGGTCCGGATGCCCACGTTGATCCTGCCGGCGCCCTCGCCGCCCGTAAAAGCGCTGATGCCGTCCAGGGGTCTGTTTAAATTCTCCCGTATATCACCGGCGAGAGATTTAAGCGGTGAGACATAGATCAAGTACAGCTCCTCTTTCAATTCCCCTTTTCCTGCCAGATCCTGCAGGCGGTCGATAAATACCAGAAAAGCCGACAGTGTCTTGCCGGTACCTGTGGGTGCGCTGATCAGAACAGGACCTCCGCTCTGTATGGCAGGCCAGGCTTCCTGCTGCACTTTTGTGGGCTGTCCGAAGGCCTGTCTGAACCAGGAGGCTGTGGGCTGTGTAAATATATGCAGGCTGTCTTGTGTCATATCGTTCATCTGTTTATCCTCTCAAATCCCTGTTTTTAACCGTAAGCGTATATAAATGTATCAGTCTTCTGCTGTGATTGTACACCAAAATGGGATGCAGGTGTAGGGTTTTAGTGGCTTTTTTCTGTAGTTTTGATATATAATGGTTACGGTTCCTGTGCACAAAAGGAACAGGATAGATACCATACACGTACACGTGCAGAGAAAAAGGATAAGGAGAACAGATTTGAAAGAAGGATATTATTTGATCGGTGAGGTGAGTAAGATCACCGGAATATCAAAGGACACCCTGCATTTTTATAACAAGATCGGTCTGCTGGTCCCGGATTACATAGATGAAAAGAATCAATACCGCTATTACTCCCGCTGGAATCTGTGGCAGCTTGACATCATAACCACATGCCGTAAATTAAGTGTGCCGCTTGATAAAGTAAAGCAGATCCTGGACTTTCATGACAACGGCAGGATCACGCAGCTTCTTTTGGATTACAGAAATGAAGCCCTCCGTCTGAGCAGATATTATCAGCAGGTAGCAGAGGATATCCTGTGGTATGACGAGGAAAACAAAAGGGTTTCCGCTGCCATCCATTCGGATAAGGTACAAAAGAAGTGGCTGAAGGGGGAGACCGTGATCGCGGGCACTATGACAAGGGACGGCACCTCCTACCATGCAAACCTTCAGGCAGCCGCCAGGGATGAACTCAGGTATGCAGATACCATACAGCGGAAATACGGATATATCCTGGATATAGACGAGATGAGGGCCGGAAATATATACAAATGCAGTGAGTATCTGAAGATTGCGGACAGCAGCTATTCCCATGTAAGCCCGGAAAACCTCCATGTGATGCCCTCAGGGGAATATGCGGTCTGTATAGTCCGTATCATACGTGAGTCTGCGGATTTCGGCCCGCTTTTTTCCTGGATGAAAGAAAACGGATACACAACGGATGCGGTCTATGCAGATGAGCTGGGGCTGCAGCTTTTTGACTATATCGACGACTATTACTGTGAAATAAAAGCCCATTTGAAAAAAATATAAAATAACACTTGACTGTGTAGTTACTCCATCCTTTATTCTTTTTTTCGTTAAGAAAGGATGGTTAAATATGAAACAGACACCTGTATGGAAACTACTGCTTAAACTGTCACCCCCGGTGATGCTGGCTCTGCTGATCCAGTCCGTCTATAATATTGTGGACAGCTATTTTGTGGCAAAATATTCGGCGGAGGGCCTGACTGCCCTGTCTATTATATTTCCCATTCAGCTTTTGATGACTGCTGTGGCAACCGGAACGGGAACAGGGATCAACATTCTGGTATCGCGTATGGACGGGGCCGAGGCATCAGGGGCCCAGAATGATATGATTAAGAGCGGGTTGTTTCTCGGAATTGTGAATTTTGCCGTTTTTACGGCAGTGGGCCTGCTGGGATTAGATGTTTACTGCCGTTTTTCCTCTGACCAGCCCTTAGTGCGGGCAGGGGGAATGCAGTACGGTACCATTGTTTTTCTTTTTTCCCTGGGCATGTTCGTGGAGGCAAACTGCACGAAAATACTGCAGGCCAGAGGGAATATGGTACTTCCCATGTGCGCGCAGATATTCGGCGCGCTGATCAACATCGTGCTGGACCCCCTTCTGATCTTCGGAAAGTTCGGATTTCCTGTAATGGGAATCCGGGGAGCCGCCATTGCCACAGTGATTGGCCAGTGGAGTGCCATGGCGGTGGTCCTGCTCTCTGTGCTGAGACACTGTCCGCTGAACGGCAGGTTCAGAGCCGGAAGCTGTATACAGATCTATAAAGCGGGAATGCCGGCCATTGTCATGCAGTCTCTCTACACCCTTTATATGGTGGGCCTGAACCTGATACTGAAACAGTTTACAGAGGACGCGGTCACAGTGCTGGGCATCTATTACAAGCTGCAGACCTTCTTCTTCATTCCGCTTATGGGACTGCAGCAGGTAATACTGCCTGTCATGAGCTTTAACTATGGGGCAGGGGATTTCAAGCGCGTGAAGGAGACACTGAAATGCTCCATTGCCGTTTCTGTGACCGTGATGGTCCTGGCCTGCGGCATCTTTTTGGCAGTACCGGCGGAGCTTGTGACAGTCTTTTCCGGAAAAAAAGAGATTCTGGAGATTGGCTGCACAGCGCTTCGCATTATTTCCGTCAGCTTTATTCCCGCGGCTTTTGTGATCATGCTGACAGTCTATTTCCAGGGGGTAAATATGGGAAGAGCCAGCATCAGCGTCACTGTTTTAAGGCAGATCCTTCTTCTGGTCCCCCTGGCATGGGTCTTTCATTTTCAGGGACTTTCCTATGTATGGCTGACTTTTCCCGTCACAGAGATGATCGCCCTTCTGTTCTGCGCCCGTCTGTATGTCAAATACCCGCCGGAACATATATGGGACAGGAAAGATACATACAACTGCAAGGCAGATGCCGTATCAGGCTTCTGAGAGCCGGATGCGTTCTATCATGCTCTGTTTCCTGAAGTTTTTCATGATGAGATATGTCAGCAGCAGCTGTATGGTCAGGATGACGATAATAAGGACCACTGTCTGCGCAGCGGGATAATGATAACTCAGGATACCGAACATCCGGTTCTTTTTCGCATAGAGAAAGACAAGGTATCCCAGCAGATTTCCGAATCCGAGAGACAGGAGCAGAGTTCCCGCTGTGTAAAAGATTCCTTCTAACTGCAGCATGCGCACCAACTGTTTTTCGGAAAGGCCGATGGCCTGCATGATGCCCAGCTCTCTTCTTCTCACATAGATACTGTTGACCATGGTGTTGATCAGGTTCATGATGCCCACACCGCCCAGAACGATCATGAAGACATAACAGAGCTGGGATAAGAAGCTTGTATTTTTTTCGTTATAAGCCACCTCATCCTCATAGCTTTTCAGTTCCAGAAGCTCGTTTGTTTTTATAAGGGATTTCAGTTCTTTTTCCACACTTTGGAGCCTTTTTTGATCAGCGGCTACGGACCAGTAGTAATCCATTTCAAGTCCTGCCAGTTCATGGATGACAGAGTTTGGAAGCACCAGAAAGGATAAGTGGTTCATGCCGTAGGGCATATCGGCAATGGCCGCGATCTCAAATTCTTTTGGGATCAGATTATTTCCGGAGCGGATCACAACACGGAGGGTATCACCGATTTTGGTGCCGGGTATATAACTCAGCATATTTTCATCAATCAGGATTTTATCTCCCTGCTGCAGTTCCTCATAGGTACAGGATCCCTCTTTGACGGCCTGCTGCATTTTATCGGCATATTCCTCCGGAATACCTATAATGCCGGTCTTCCAGGTCTCATCCCCATCCATCAGGTCGGGAAGCTCAACCTGAAGCAGGCTTGCTTTTGTTATTTTTTCCACACCCGGGATATTCATAACCTGTTTTTCAAAATCTCGGTTCAGAGGGTTGTTCTTACACAGGACGGACCACTCAAGCTCCGGATGCATCTTGTCCCCGGTGCGGCTGTCAACAGATATCTGAAACTCGTCAAAGATACTGTCCCTGGCTATCTCCTCCGGGTCCGCGCAGGACAGTACCGTGGAGATGACCATGAAAAGAATGCCTGTGAGGCTCAGGGTGACAATGGTCATAACCGTTCGTTTTTTATTTCTGGAGAGATTGGCTCCGGTCAGGCGGAACAGGGTCATTTCCGGGCAGCCTCTGCGGAGCTTTTTCTTTGTTTTCATACTGCCGTCGTAGCGCATGGCCTCCACAGGAGAGATCCTGGCAGCGATCTGCATGGGGCGGATCAGTGCGCATACCACGGTGAGCAGGGAGACGGCTGCTGCCATGACGTATATCCACGGCTTCAAAAGAGTGACTTCATGGTTTTCAATCAGCTCTATGACCACAGGACGCAGCGGGTTTTCGGTGCCATATGCAGATAGGAGAAAACGATACCCGATACTGGCTGCAATACTTCCGGCGATCAGGCCCAGGGGAATGGCAATACAGGAAGTCAGCATTCCCTCCCGAAAGACAATCTGACGAATCTGCCGTTTGGTGGCTCCCAGCGCTTTTAGCTTTCCGAATTCCTGTACCTTGTAGATCATGGTGATATAGTAGAGGCTGTAAATGGTCATGATACCGGCCAGGATAACAATGAGCATAATACCCGCAATGCCCGCGTATAAAGACGGGTCTCTGTAGTTGGCAGAAAGGTAAATAGAGTTATCTGCAATATCTGCCTCGCTAATCCCCATCTCCAGGGCAATCTGCTTATAAATATCTTTGATCTCGTCTGTAGTCATGCTTTCAGCACCCGCTACCCGAAGCATGACTCTGTATCTGCGGACAGACGCCGGCTGTTCCTGCTCCACAAAGTCCCTGGTGACCATGGCGGAATAGATTCCGGAATCATCGCTGTCCTTTTGGGTGGGAAGCAGGCCGGTGATGACAAATTCCTGCTTTTTCTCATATCCGACGCCATCTGCCTCCACGGGCTGATAGGGAAGCTCTATGGTATCCCCTATGCCTGCTGTGATTCCCATTGCTTTTAACAGGCCGTTTGAAACAGCAATTTCATTTCCGTTTTTCGGAAAATTCCCTTCCTCCAGTTTTGTTTTATTGAGCTTCCGGGCTGTGTCATCCATGTACACCATCCATCCGGTTCCATCCGGGACGGGAATCATGGCGGGGTCCTGTCGAAGTCCTGCGGTTTCCACTTCTGCGCGGTGGGAAATCGCCTCCGCGGTATCAGGCTTCACGTTGCGGTACATCACATGAAAGGTGGGATATACCTTGTTGGCAGCCGCCATGTCAATTTCTACAGTTCCAAGGCCAATCGCCGGAATGACAAAGATGAGAAGCGTGGTCAGAAGGATGGCTATGCCTGCCATGATATTTCTTCCCTTATTCAATTTCAGATTGGAGAATGCAGTACGGTTTATTGTGTTCATTGGCTCACCACCTTACCGTCCTCAATGACAAGGATCCTGTCAGCCATCTGGGCGATGGTCTCGTCATGGGTGATCATAACAAGCGTCTGTCCGTATTCATTTACACAGGCTTTTAAAAGGGAGATCACCTCCAGCTCTGTTCTGGAGTCCAGGTTGCCGGTGGGCTCATCTGCCAGTATAATGGCAGGTTTGGAGGCAAGGGCACGGGCAATGGCAACCCTCTGCTGCTGCCCTCCGGAGAGGGTGCTGGGAAGGGATTTCAGCTTGTCTGTGATCCCGATGCGCTCTGTCAGGTTCCTGACAAAGGTCTGGTCAACCTTCTTTTTATCAAGCCCCATGGGAAGAACAATATTTTCCCAGACATTTAGGGAGGGAATCAGATTATAATTCTGAAAAATAAATCCAATCTTTCTTCTTCTGAAGACAGCCAGCTCCTCATCTTTCAGTTCAAAAACGTTTTTGCCCTCTATCCGTACCTTTCCGCTGTCCGGGCGGTCCAGAGCGCCCAGCATGTGGAGCAGGGTACTCTTTCCCGAACCGGAGCGTCCCACAATGGCAGTGAACTCTCCGCGCTGTATGTCCATGGTGGTATGGTCTATGGCTTTCACCAGATTTTCCCCGCTGCCGTAATATTTGCATAAGTCTTCTGTTTCCAATAGCATTGTTTTCATAGGGGTTCTCCTTGTCTTATCTGTTATTTTATCTTATTGTCTTTATTGTACCTGTGTATTCTTACAAAAGGATTTCAAGAAGAATAACAGATTTGTAAGAAATGTGAAACGTATTCGCCCATGCAAAAAGCTGCCCTTTAGGACAGCCTGTGACTGGTTTTGGGATATGTGATTTGAAATATACATCCCTTCCTGCCGCTTTTTACACAGATGCTCCCACCCTGTTCTTCCAGAATCTTTCTGGTTAGATACAGCCCCACACCGGAGCCGTCTGTCTCCTGGACAGCAGAGGATCTGCCCCTGTAAAAGCGTTTGAATATCTGGTTTCTCTCCTCTTTCGGGATTCCTATGCCCTGGTCTTCGATTTCAATGAGATAATAACTGACCATGGGTTCCACCCGGATCTCCACTGCGGTATTCGGCGCGGAGTATTTTACGGCGTTGTCAAGTATATTCACCAGTGCCTCCTGGGTCCAGCGGGGGTCCTGCAGGACATTCTCATCCTCAAATTCACTGACGGAAATGGCAATATTTTTCCGGTAAGCTTTCATGTAGACACTGCTGACAGCACCCTGAAGCGTCTTTTTCAGGCTTTCATATACAGGCTCCAGGCGGATCATGTTGGTTTCCAGCCGGGATAATTGTATAAGGGATTTTGTCAGGTTCTCCAGCTTGAACACTTCATTTTTCCCCTGCATGAGGAAAGAATGCTGCTCTTCTTTCGTAAATCTGCTGGTATCCGCGATTTCATAGCACATTTTCAGGGAGGCAAGGGGTGTCTTCAGCTGATGGGAAATGTCTGTGACCAGTGTCTTTGTCTCCGCAGCCTCCCGTTCAATCCTGGATTTTAAAAGGCTGTTCTCCTGCGTAAGCTGGACAGCTTTGTCTTCCAGCTCGAAGAGTTTAAGTTCCGTCCGGTTTTGCAGCTTTTTCTGGTGTAAAATAAGAAATGCCAGCAGAAGGACGAAAAAGGAGGCAGCCAGTAACAATACAGGCAGAAAAGAGGCAACCGCAGGGGATATGACCGCGTATCTTCCGCTGTAACCATATGCAGCTTCTGCTGTCTGTCCGGCAGCAAGGGCCTGTTCGCGGTCAATCTCCTCTTTTCCTTCCACTGCGCTGACATAACCGCCTTCTGTAGTGGGTTTTGTGAGAAGAAGTCTTCCCAGAAGTTCCTGGTTTTCCATGTGCACCGTGTCTATCCATCGGACAGCCGTGTATAAAGTGCCGGACAGAAGCAGAACCAGCAGGCCCAGAAACACCATTATTCTTTTGTTACGTCCTTTGTCCATATGTATCCCATCCCTCTTACATTCTGTACAGCGTCTATCTCCAGCTTTGCTTTCAGGCGGCTTATATTGACCGGTACGGTATTGTCATCCACGAACTGGCCGTCAATATCCCATACCGCCTCCGCAATCTGTTCCTTTGAAAAAATCTGCTGGGGATTTTCCAGAAAGAAGATCAAAAGCTGCAGTTCTTTTTTGCTGAGTGACAGAGGCTCTCCGCCTTTCCAGACTTTCATTTCCTTAAGGGATACGCGGATGTCACTGCATTTTAAAGTGGAGGTCTTTTCTGTACCGACCCGTTTCATCAGCGCGTGAACTTTGGATACGAGGACCATCAGACTGAAAGGTTTGGTGATGTAGTCATCCGCCCCCATGTCATAGCCGGTCACTATATCAATCTCCTGGTCAAGCGCGGTCAGGAAGATAATATAAACATTGCTCTTTTCTCTTATTTTCCGGCAGAAATCAAGTCCGCTGCCCTCACTCAGGTTGATGTCACTGATAATCAGGTGGACCTCATTTTTTTCAAACAGGTCTTCCGCCCCGGAAGCGGTGAACGCAGACAGGACGCGAAAACCCTCTTTTTCCAGACGCATGGAAATCCCCCGGTTCAGGTTCCTGTCATCTTCCAGAAGTAATATGGTCTTTTTCAAGGGAGTTCTCCTTTTTCATTTGATAGTCTGATTATAGTGTACTTTCTGCCGGATTGTCAAATGAAAGGCAGCAGCCCGGAAAACAGTATGTTCACGCTTTTTTTACGATCGGTATCCAGACCTCGTACAGGGCGTTCTGCGGGTCCTGGTTTAAGTAGACTTCTATGTCCGGCCTGTCTGCGTATTCATACCCGGAGGTGGGAAGCCATTCTGTGACGATTCGCTGCTCCAGCTCCTGAATGGACAAATGGGTGCCGGAACCGGAGAAAATCGCCCAGGCGGAAGCCGGAACTTCATATTCCTCCAGATCCTCAGCTGTCGGAAGACTGCTGGCAACCGCAATAAAATATTTCCATTTTTCTTGGTCATTGCAGGCACTGACACCTAAGAGGCCCATGGGCTGCCGGTTCATCATGGCTGCCAGTTTCGGTATGGTGCCGTCGGCTGCCGCTTTGCCCCACATCCCGGGAACGATTTCAAAATTTTTTTCCACTTCCCTGTGCATGGGCTGCGAAATGCCTACAATGCGGAAGGCTTCCTTTTCTTCAATCCGATAATTCAACTCTTCCACTCCCTTTATGGTGATCGTAAAGCTGATGGGAGGATAAGATTTCAGGCAGGTGCCCGCTTTTTTGGCTGCGGAGGGTGTGATGCCGTGTACATTTTGAAAGGCACGGTTAAAGGCAGTGGGGGAAGCATAGCCGTATTTCAGGGCAATGTCCATGATTTTCGCATCGCTTCTCTGCAGGTCCGCGGCAGCCAGGGACATGCGTCTGCGGCGTATGTACTCTGAAAGGGGGATTCCTGCCATGTAGGTAAACATTCTCTGAAAGTGATAGGTGGAACAGCAGGCTATTTTCGCTGCCTGCTCATAATCGGTTTCCTCTTTGATATGTTCTTCCAGATAGCTGATGGCTTTATTGAGACGTTCGATCCAATCCATTTGTTATAGGCTCCTTTTTTTCATTATAATTGTCTCTGATTTTAATGTATTTTCTGTTGGGCTTCCTCTCCTTTTGTGCACAAAAAAGAGAGGTAATTTCAGTATAATGGAAAAACAGGTTTAGGACAATGGCGGTTTCTTCCAATGCGGCGGGGACTGGATACCGATATTCGTTTTCAGATATGTAAGCCACAGGCAGAACGGAAAAAACAGCCAGAGAATCCGTTCCTGTATAAGTGCGCTGCTGTTCTGTCCGTGCAGAATACAAAAAGAAAAGGAGAGCAGCAAAAAGAATCCTGTCATCATAAGAAGAGATGAAAGCTTTCTAAGCCGGAGGCTGCGCAGGAAAAAATATCCCGGCAAAACAGAAAAAATACTGAACAATCCGGAGATGAAAGCGGATGTAAAATTAAGAAAGCTCCATCCCGCTTTTTTCGGCTTTAAAAAGCAGAGCAATCTCCCTGGCCTTTTGTTCTGCCGTCTCTGTCCAGAAAGCAAAATCGGACCATTGGGAGGGAAGCATATCTCCCGGAATCCGGATGCGGATATCTAAAATCCAGATACATGCCGCTGCACTCAGAATACCGACCAAAAGGGGGAAGAGACCGTCCGCCTTCCTGAATATGCCGGACAGGAGATAGAGCAGGAAAAACGCGGCAGTGATACGAAGCAGTGCCTCCGAAAAAATCCCGTACAGATGCAGAGGAAGCAGAGTACCCTGTATTCCCGTACTGCCTGAAAACCGGCGGACAGCCTCCTGCCTGCTTTCCTTTCCGGTAATGTGAAGTGTAACACGGTTAATGACAGCCTTTGTATCCCTGTCCGCCTGTATGAGGGCAGTGCCGCTGCTGCCGGGGAGAACTCCCAGAATTTCATATGGTCTTCCGTCAATCATCAGGCTCTTCCCCTGTATCTTTGTACTTCCGAAGAGAAGCCCGGACAGTTTTTCATCGATCATGCAGCCGCCGGTATCTGTCACTTCCAGTGTACGGCTGCCCGGCAGAATAAGGCCGGAGCTGCCTGCTGCTGTGATGAGGCCGGCATTGGCCTTTCTGTTCAAATCGGGTGCGGCAACCTGCACATTTTCAGACTCTCCCCAGAGGGTAAAAGACAAATCACCATCTTGGCTGTCACGGGACAGGGAAAGAGCCTGGTTCCCGTCTATCCGGTTTTCTGTCTGTATGACACAGGTGGTTTCATCTGCCTTTATGGTTCCATAGAACAGCGCCTGGGCAAGACATATGAAACAGACGGCTCCCAGCAGAAGCTGTTTCATATGCCCCCTTTTCCCCCTCATTCTTCCTCCGGGCGTATGCGGTCGCCTGCCTTCACGGTCTTTTGGGAGGAGAGAATGATCTGGCTGTCTGCGTCTAATCCATCCGCCTTCAGAGCTGCCATGGTATTATTTTTCTCCAGAACCTCCACATTGATGCGGACAGCAGTGAGCTCATTTCCCAGAATATTTTCCGTTTCCTGTACGGTGAGGACAAAATACTGGTTGTCCTCCATGCGCAGTGCTTCCAGAGGAACTACGCAGGGATAGACAGCCGAGTTCATTTCTGCATAAAGCACAGCGCTTTCATCTGCGTCAAATTCGCCTTTTTCTATATCTGCCGTGATGTCTGTCAGGTCAGGATTTTCTTTATTCTCAGTAATGGATTGGATGGTGAGGCCCTCCGCCGTTTTTTTACCGTCAGCGGATTTTAAAGTGACCGCATCTCCGTCTGTGATGATTTCTGCCTGTTCCTTTGGGATGGATGCCGTATATCTGTATCCGGAAGATAAATCCGCCAGGGTGACGGAACTTCCCTCTCCCGTTGCGCTGCCGGCTTCCACATGGACTTTTCTTACGATTCCCTCTGCGGGGGAAAGAATCTGTCCGCCTGCTTTTTGAAGGGCGGTGTATTTGTCCAGCTCCGTCTGCAGTGTTTTCATCTCCATCTCCGTGGTCTTCGGTGTACTATCGGGTACGGTGGGTTTCCGGGTATCCTCCATCTTTCTCTGGGCATCAGCAAGTCCTTCCTCTCTCAGCCTGAGAGCGTCCTCATAGGCGTTTTCAGCCTGTGTGCAGGCATCAGCAAGCACCTGGCGCTGTTCGCCCGCAGACTGGTTTTCCAGGGCTTCTTGGGACGCCTGCCAGGTTTCCAGGGCTTCATCGGCTGACGTGCAGGCATCTCTTGCAGACTGCACCGCGTTTTCGGCCTCCTCTGCGTCCTTTTCCAGTGCTGCCAGAATCTCCTGGGGCTTTTGCTCCGTTTTTGCCTGCTCTAAGAGCGCTTTTTTCTGGTCTGCGTCTGCCTCCGCCTGTTCCAGGAGCTGATGCTTTTCATCGCTGGCCTGTATAAGCGCCTCTTCCACAGAATCGGGAAGGTTCTCCTGCTCGCCGCTGCTTTGACTGTCAAATTCTTCCAGCCGGTTCTGCGCTTCTGCCAGGGCCTCATAAGCCTGCTGAACTTTGGCATCCAGGCTTTCTTTTGTTCTGCTGTAATCTTCCTCTGCCCTGCTTTGCTCCGTATTCTTATTTTGCTGTTCCAGACGGCTTTTTTCCCTGCTGTCCTTAAGGCTCAGCTTTAATTTCTCCAGTTCCCGGTTTTTTAACAGGATCTTTTCTTCCAGATCCTCCATGTCCACTTCAAAGAGTACGTCCTGTTCAGAGACATGGTCTCCTTCACTGACAAGCACCTTTTTTACGCGGATGCCGGGTACAGTATTGACTGCCTGCTGCTGTTTCTCCTTCACGGTCCCTGTGGCAGTCACTTTGTATTTCAGGGCTGTCTTTTGCGGCGCGGTACATGTGACTCTGGGGGTTATGATGTTGGCTGCTGCCCGCGACAGAACCGTGAGCAAAGCCATGACCACCAGAAATGCGCCCAGAGCCTTCCCGGCTTTTTTCTGAATATCAGGTAATTGTTTTTTGTTATGAATCATGGTGTCTATCCTCTCTACTCTTTGACCGCTGCTGCAACGATCCCCTGTTCCAGATAATCCTGCCCGCACAAAAAAACCATCAGGGCAGGGAGCAGGGTTACCACAGATGCTGCAAAGGAAATTCCCGCGCGCTCCGGACTGATATTGGGCAGATACAGGGAAAGCGGCCAGAGTTTTTTACTTTTTAAGAAGGTCAGGGGCTGTTCGATCAGATTCCAGGATTCCAGAAATCCCAGTACAACGGCAGACACAATGCCTGAGGAACCAAGGGGAATGCCTAAATGCAGAAAAATGTCCCTCTCCCCCGCCCCGTCTATCCTTGCCGCGTCCATGAGCGCCTGCGGAATCCCACAGAAAAAGCGGTACATGATAAACACGGGGAATGTAGAGAAAGCACCCGGAAGAATTACCGCCGGAAGCGTGTCTGTGAGCTGCATTTCGGAGAGGACCAGATAGCTGGAAAGCATGGTGACCTGGAAGGGCATCATCATGAGCAGTATGTATAAAGTAAACAGCAGCTTTTTGAAAGGGAATGCATATCTGGCAAATCCCCAGGCAGCCGGAACTCCGGCCAGTAACTGTCCGGCCAGGATTCCGGCAGTGAGTGCGGCAGAATTCCAGAACATATGAAAAAATTCCGGGGAGTCCAGCAGAAGCTGCACATAATGCCTGAGGGTAGGGGTGAGGGGAAGAAGGCTCCATGACATAGGCTGTTCTCCAAGCGACAGGGCTGCCCCCAGGTGATTTTGTAATTCCCCGGTTCCCATCAGAGAACCGGTAAAAAGAAAGAAAATAGGATAACAGACAGCGGCTCCTAAAAGAAGCAGCAGAAATCCCGCTATTTTTTTGCTCATTTTATTCACTCCTCCAAATCCCAGGAACGCTTAAGCAGAGAGACAAGCCCGAAGATGACAAGAACCATCAGCACAGCCGCTGCTGCCAGCTTATCAAAATCCATTTCCCGGAACCAGTTATTGAACAGATGCTGCAGGAGATACATACTCTCATCAGGATAATCCCCTGCAGCCAGGTATCCCTCCCGGAACACCTTGAAAGAATTCAAAAATGACAGAACTGTGATGGTATAGAGGACCGGCTTCAGGCTGGGAAGGGTGATTTTAAAGAAGCAGGTCCACTCTCCTGCCCCGTCAACCCTGGCAGCCTCATACAGATTGTATGGAATACCGGACAGTCCTGCCATCCACAGCACGATATCATACCCCAGGTTCTTCCAGATATAACTGAACACCAGCACCCAGAAAGCATATCCGGAATTCATCCAGTCCACTGCCTCATGGCCTGTACTGACAGCCAGAAGGCTGAGAAACCCGTCTTCGTGAAAGGTCACTCTCCAGAGCAGGACCACAGATGCCACCGGAACAGCCATGGGAAGCAGAAATGCTGATTTTAAAAGGCTGCCCAGTCTTTTCAGCCGCTGCAGAAATACACTGATAAAGAGTGACATGCAGATAAGAAGCGGAATGCAGATACCGGTGAAGCGCAGGGTATTTTTGACTGCCAGCCGAAAGGCCGGAGTCCGGAACAAGATACGGTAATTGTCCAGACCCGTCCATGTCCTTGTGACCGCATTCTGGAAGGAACGGAGTGTTACATCCAGAAAAGGGATGAGGACAAAGATACAGACTCCGGCAAGGCTGGGCAGTAGGAACAAAATTCCTGTTAAGGCATGTTTTCTTCTACCCATAGGATATCACTCCGCCAGGTAGAGATTGATCTTTTTTAGAATGGCATCCACAGTATCGGAAACGGACACCTCCCCGGAAAGGCATTTTACCCCTTCTGCCATGACGGTTCTGTTTATGATCTCATCTGTGACTGCAGGCGTTTTCAGTGTTTTTATCATTTCCTTGAGTGCGTCGTAATCCTCCTGGGCAGGCGGGATCATTTCCAGATCAAGTACACTACCATCCACATCACTTTCCATATGTGTCATCCCCAGAGGGAAATTGGAGGGAAGTGTAAGCCTGCCATCAAAAGCCGTCCGGCTCACCGGCCAGGAAGCCGCAGCAGAACTGTACTGCCCCTCTGTCAGAAGAAAGCTTACAAATTCTCTGGCAGTCTCTTCGCTGCCGGTCTTGGAACTGATCCCAACAGGTGACAACGGAATAAATACGTTTTCCGACTGACCCGGCGTGCTTTTATATCCGCCGCTTCCGAAATATTTTGCCATGGAGAGGATATGAGAAAGCCCCTCTGCACTCATGAGGTTGCCTATGGTCATATGGGAATCCGTATACCCCATCTCAATGGTATTGAGCTGTGCGCTTGTCATAAAGGGAGACAGTTCAAATGGCTGGGATTCTGTGTCGGAGTATTCCATACTGTCCGGCGCATTCTGGGCGTCTGCTATCTTTTTTGCGTTTTCAAAAAACGCTGTCAGTCTTTCTTCATCCAGCGTTCCGTCCTCTGCCATCCAGGATGGGGAAGAAGAAGGAATCAGAGTCAGTAAAAGTGTGGAATTCGTCATACTTCCCAGAACATGGCTGACCTCCGGACGGTTTTCCCTGTTCGCTTCCGCTGCCTCTGCCAGCTCTTCCAGACTGCCGATCCGGTCCAGCACGGACTGTTCACCTACGAGGACCGGTATGGAAAAACCGGTGGGCACTGCGCGGAGTGCGCCGTCTTTTTTGTAAGCGTTTACAATATTGTCAAAGAATTTTTCCTTCTGATCTGCTTTTTCCACCAGATCCCCAATATCCATGAGCAGCCCTTTTTCTATGTAGGAAGAAATGGGCAGGCCGTCCAGGATCAGCACATCCGGTCCCTCGCCGGCCATGATATTCGTATTCAGTGTCTTCAGCGCGTCGGATCTGGTCACAGCATCCTTTCCTGTCATGCCGGTTTCATACTCCACCATCACATCAGAGTGCCGGCCCTGAAAGGCTGTGATGGACTGGCGGATATTCGGGCTGTCATACAGTGAATACACGGTGATGGCATGCTCCGGCTGAAGAGATGCCTCGGTATCGAACATATAGCGGAACAGGCGTCCCTGCTCATCCATATAATAGGGGATGAAAATGGTTCCGTCCGTCAGGGCAGCGGATATGTCGGCAGAAAACGAATTGCTGTTCATCTGTCCCATGGAGCCATTGAAAATTTTCTCTATGGCAGTTCCGTCTGTTTTGTAGCGGTAAATACCGGACTGGCTGACAAAATACAGGGATTTGCCGTCAGCACCCGGCAGTATGGAGAAATCCATGGATCCTTCCTGCAGGAAACTGCTGAGGGCCTCCTGCTCTCCCTCGGGTTCCTGTGTCTGCAGATCGTATGCTATGACTTTTATATTTTCATATTTGAGAGAGCCATCATCCAGAACACGGATATCACTGGAAAATTCAAAAAGCCTGTCGCCCACACAGGCGTACATGGCCATCCCCTGGATTTCCTGTCCCTCTGCTGTCTCCTGGCCATAAGTGTGTTTCAGCGAAAAGGTTTCACCGTCCAGTTGATAAACATTTGTGTCATCCATACACAGAACATCACCGGAATCTGTAAAAACGGCATTTCTCACTATATTGACACTGCCTGAGTCTTCAATGGACGTCTGGGGAAGTTCCGGGTCAACTGTGCGTACGCTTCCGTCCGCTGTCACCATCTTATACCGGCGCTGCTCACTTCCCATACCGTAAAAGATATCACCTTTGCCGGAGATAGCAAAAAATGCGGAGCTATCTTGGGATGCCAGATCATCCCTCAGTTCCTGAGGCGTTTCCGCCCAGGAGACCCAGCTTTCCCCCTTGTCGTCAGAGTCAAAGATCCCGTTGGCAGAAGCTATTCTCAAACTGCCGTCTTCCAGCCCCTTCATTGCCAGAAGCAGGTCATCGAGAAAAGGCGCGTCTGCGCCGTTTGAATCTGCAGGTTTTAAAATATCTGTGTCGTGGAGCTTTATTTCCTGTTCCGTATATCTGCCTTTTGCGGCGCTTTGGCTGCCTGTATCCTTCTCCTTCTCTTTCTCATCCTGCGCTTTCCCGCATGAGGCAAGCGTAAATACGAGGCAGAGGGAAAGCACGGCAAGAATCCGTTGTGTCCATCTCTTTTTTTGGTTCATTTCATCTATCCTTTCTCTCAATACTCCCTTGTAAGACCGGTCTTTTTACATGAATCAGTATAGCATAGCAAACCTCTACGTTACATCTATTCAATCTCTAATTTACCTCTAAATTACTGGAAATAGTGTCGAATGTTCCTATAAAATGTTATACTGACCAGAGCAGATATGAAAGGGGATATATATTATGCGGATTCTGATCATTGAGGACGATATACAGCTGTGCCAGACACTGGCCTATCGGCTGAAAAAAGAAGGAATTCATGCGGATCACTGCCATGACGGCGCAGAAGGACTGATGGCTGCAAGAGAAAATGCCCATGATCTTATATTACTGGACCGTATGCTGCCGTCTCTCTCCGGAACGGAAGTGCTCAGCCTCCTTAGAAAAGAGGGAAACAGCACGCCGGTGATACTGGTCACAGCTCTTGGGGAAGTGAAGGAGCGTGTGCAGGGGCTGGACTGCGGTGCAGACGATTATCTGGTCAAACCGATTGCGTTTGAGGAGCTGATGGCCCGGATACGGAGCATTGGACGAAGGCCGAGGAAGATGGACAGTGGAATGGAGCTGCATTATCTGGATTTATCTTTTGATATCCGCTCAAAGGTTCTCTCCTGCGGGGAAAATACCTGCAGGCTGTCGCGCACAGAAGGGGATTTGATGGAAGTTTTTCTGAAAAATCCCGGGCAGGTGCTGGCAAGAAAGAATATTGTCACAAAGGTATGGGGAATTGACACGGAAATTGAGGACGGCAATCTTGACAATTTTATTCATTTCCTGAGAAGAAGGCTGAAATCTGTGGGAAGCAGCCTGTCCATCCGGACCATTCGCGGCGTGGGCTACAGTCTGGAGGAATAGATGTATAAAAAACTCCGAAGAAAAATGACCCTGTTCTGTACAGCGGTCACCGGGATCATTCTTCTGGCTATGACATTTGCCGGGCTTCTGGCTTTTAAAAACCTGCTTGAGGCCAATGACGCGGCAGTGCATGACAAGGATATCAATTCTGTGCTGACTTATCTGGAAAACGGGGGCATGATCGATTATGAAAAGATCAGTGCAGTGGCAGACCGGCGTTTCTACACAATAGTTCTGTATGAAAACGGTGTGAGCTATACTTACAGTCCAGAAAAAGAAAAACAGAAGCTGATGGAAAAGGTGATTCAGAGGGCAGAGAATGCCTACGGATTTGACGTGTATGATCCGCCTGCAGGCAGAGGAAAAGAAAAACCCCTGGAATTTTCCATGAAAATAAATCATACAGAACATATGATAACGTTTGCGACAGTACCCTACCGGCACGGTACTTTCTGTGTCGCGGTCTCCTATGCAAGAGAGACACTGAATCATCAGATTTGGTACCTGTACCTTGTTTTTGCCGTCATAGATCTGACGGCCTTGGTACTTCTGCTTCTCTTTTCCTGGTTTTACACAGGCCGTATGCTGTCTCCTATTGAAAATAACAGAACAAAGCAGATGCAGTTTGTGGCATCTGCCTCCCATGAACTCCGTTCCCCGCTGGCTGTGATGCTGTCCAGCGCAGACGCCATGGCTGTGGCTGATGAGGAGGACAGACCCGGGTTTCACGAAATGATAAAGGCAGAGGGACAGAGAATGTCCCGGCTGGTGAATGATATGCTTTCTCTTGCAAGTGCGGACAATCAGTCCTGGTCCATGCATTTTGAAAAGGTTTCTCTGGATACCCTGTTCTCAGAAGTATATGGGAGGTATCATATGCTGGCAAAGAAAAAGGGTCTTAAGCTTCACATCAGCCTTCCGGAATGTGAGGAGAATCCAATAGTCCTCTGTGACGAGCAGCGTCTGGAGCAGGTACTGGACATACTGCTGGACAATGCTGTCAGTTATACACCGCAAGGCGGAACGATTTTGCTGGGATATGAAAAGGATGGGACAAAGTGGAAGTTCTTTGTGGCGGACAGCGGCCCCGGAATCCCGGACAAATGGAAGGAACGGATTTTTGACCGTTTCTTCAGAGGGGATGCCTCAAGAAAAGAGAAAAAGCATTTTGGCCTTGGCCTCAGTATTGCAGGGGAGATTGTCAGGCTTCATAAAGGGAAAATCTGGGTGGAGGACAGAAAAGGAGGAGGGAGTGTTTTTTATTTTACGGTTCCGGGATACAGAAATGGTTCAGAAAAAGCAGATGGTTTACTATAAATATATTATGTAAACTATATTGTGCTTATATAGGTAAGCGCCACGGCAGCGAGTATTTGATGATTAAAAAAACACACTGGAGAATTGTCACGGAAATCTCCAATGTGTTTTTTGTTTATATGAATAGAGATATGTCAGAGCATATTTTCTATTCTTTCTGTCTTACATGCCGTTTGGTCTGTGGATATAATCCCATGGATTTTTGTAAACACCGTTTACGCTTACGCCAAAGTGCAGATGATATCCTGTGGCAGCCCCTGTCATGCCCACATAGCCGATGAGCTGGCTTGCCTTGACTGTCTGTCCTTTTTTGACAACCGGATTGGAAATCATATGCATATAGATGGTGTGAAGGCCGTTTCCGTGGTCAATCTCCACGTAATTGCCTTCTCCGCCCCAGCCGTACCCTGCGTTGACCACTGTGCCTCCGGCAGCGGCAAGAATCCTGGAGTTGGCAGGTGCAGCCAGATCCACGCCCTTGTGATTGGTGGAACCAATTCCGCCCGGGCTGTCACGGTTCCCGAATTCACTGGATACATAAGTGATACTCGGACAGGGGAAGCACCACTCCCCGTTGCCATATTCCACTTCTGTGCGGACACCGTTTTCATCCAGGTAGTAGCCGTCCATGTAGGTATTCACAGCCATGGCACCGTTTGATTTGAAATAGTAGTAATTATCACCGATTTTTTGCCAGCCGGTCTGCATGACACCGTTTTTATTCAGATAATATTTGCTGCCTCCGACCGTAACAGAGCCGGTCTGCATGACACCGCTATTGTTAAAATAGTACCACTTTCCTCCTATTTGCTGCCAGCCGGTAAGTGTGATTCCGCTGCTGCTGAGATAATACTTCTTTCCTTTGATCGTCACCCATCCTGAGGACATGGCGCCGCTTGTGGGATTAAAGTAATAGGAGCAGCCTCCGATCTTCTGCCACCCTGTAAGCATGGCACCGCTGCCGTTCATATAGTACCAGGTATTCCCTAATCTGAGCCATCCGGTCTGCATGGCACCGCTGCCGTTAGAATAATACCAGGTTTTTCCCACTTTGTACCATCCGGTCTGCATGGCACCGCCTGAGGGATTCAGGTAATACCAGGTGCCGCCCAGATTCAGCCAGCCAGTAGCCATGGCACCACTGCCGTTCAAATAATACCAGGTACCGCCCAGATTCAGCCATCCGGTCAGCATGGCGCCGCTGCCGTTAGAGTAATACCAGGTTTTTCCCACTTTGTACCATCCGGTCTGCATGGCACCGCCTGAGGGATTCAGGTAATACCAGGTGCCGCCCAGATTCAGCCAGCCGGTCTGCATAGCACCACTGCCGTTCAAATAATACCAGGTACCGCCCAGATTCAGCCATCCGGTTTGCATGGCACCGCTTCCGTTGGAGTAATACCAGGTTTTACCTACCTTGTACCAGCCTGTTTTCATAACTCCGTCTGAGGGGTTGAGATAATACCAGGTACCATTCAGATTCAGCCATCCGAGAGCTGCCGCACCATTTCCCTGCAGATAATACCAGCGATTATTGATATACCGCCATCCGCCGGCTTCCATGGCACCGCTGCCGTTTAGATAATACAGACCTCCGCCTATTTTCTGCCATCCGGTGAGCATCACGCCTTTTTTGTTGAGATAATACCAGGTGCCGTTCAAATTAAGCCAGTTATTAATATGCAGAGAACCATTTGGATATATGTAATACCATTGCTTGTTGTATTTTGTCCAGCCATTGCCGGTCAGCATGGCACCGTTTGATTTTAAAAGATATTTCTTTCCGTCTGCACTTAACAGGCCTGTCCTCATCTTTCCGTCTGTGCCCAGATAATACCAGGCACCGTTTAAATTCAGCCAGCCTTTGTTGTAAAGGGTTTGATTTTTGTTTACATAGTAATATGTCTTTCCACTTTTCAGCCATCCGGTTTTTGTATACAGACTGCCGTCGTCTGTTATATAATACAGCTTGCCGGAAAGTTTCAGGATAGTCTTTTGGTACATCAGGCCATCTTCCTGAAAGTAATATTTCTTTTTCTCTATGGTCTGCCAGCCTGTAGTTTTCAGACCCTGTTCATCCAGGTAATATGTGCCCTCTTCTAATGTAAGCCATCCGGTTGCAAGAGTACCGTCTTCCCTGTAGTAGTGAGTGCCGTCCTCCTCCTCTATCCAGCCTGTTTTCACAGGAACAGCCTGATTGTTCTCATCCGTGGGGACTTCAGGTGTTGGTTCGTCAGAAGGGGAATCCGCATCCTCCTTTTTTTCATCCGGGTCCTCCGCGGCATCACTGTCCGGATTGGGATCTGGCGGCTGTTCTTCATCTTTTATGATATCTTGTTCTGCACCGGGTTCGGGGACATTTTGGGAGGCTTCCTTTTCGCCGGTCTCGGCGTTTATGATATTCTCTTCCTGGGCCGCATAAATATTCTGCTGGCTCACCATCAAAGAAGCACTCAGTATCGCTCCGCACACCGCTGTCTTGATCAGTTTCTTATTCCTCATATTCTCCCCCTTACGCAAATGTACTTTCATCCAATATAATGGTAAAAGGTCCCTCGTTTACAAGCGATACCTGCATCAGGGCACCGAATCTGCCGGTTCTGACTACAGGGACTTGTTCTCTTGTCTTCTCGATGATATATTCATAAAGCGCTTCCGCCATCTGAGGTTCTCCTGCGCCAAAGAAGCTGGGCCGGCTGCCTTTTCTGCAGTTGGCGTACAGTGTGAACTGGGATATCAGAAGCACCTCCCCGCCCACATCGGCCAGAGACAGGTTTGTCTTTCCTTCTGCATCCGTAAAGATCCGGAGATTGACCATTTTCTTAATGTACTGGTCTGCAGTCTCTTTTGTGTCCTCCCTGCCGATTCCCACAAAAACAAGAAATCCGCGGTTGATCCTGCCTATGCACTCCCCTTCCACATGGACAGACGCCTCACTGACTTTTTGAATTACAAATTTCATTTACGCAAAAAACTCCTTTTTTTCTTTTCTTTCTCGTCTTTCTCTTCCTCAGGAACCATTTTTACCGGCTCCAGGGTTTCCGGATTGATAAAATCCACATTCTGATACCTATTCTCCTCTGTAGGCAGATCCTTCTTTTTCAGCCAGGAATTGCGCAGGTATTTAAGGCCTGCCACAATAACAGCCCACACCGGCACACCGATGATCATGCCCGGAATGCCAAGCAGTCCGCCGAACAGCAGAATAGCCACAATGACCATAAAACTGGAAAGGCCTGTGGAGCCGCCCAGAATCTTTGGGCCAAGAATATTACCGTCAAACTGCTGTAGCAGCAGGATGGTGATCAGGAAGTACAAACACTGCATGGGATTGACCAGCAGTATGATAAAGGCACTGGGTATGGCGCCCAGGTACGGTCCGAAGAACGGGATCACATTGGTCACACCAACGATCACACTGACCAGGATTGCATAGGGGGTTCCGATGATGGAGGTAAGGATATAACACAGAACACCGATAATGGCAGAGTCTACGATCTTACCGTTGACAAAACCGCCGAAGGTCCTGTTCACAAAACGGCAGCCTTTGATGATGTCATTGGCTCTCTCCGCATCAAACGCAGCGTAGATGAACATTTTTCCCTGTGTGAGAAATCCTTCTTTGTCAGCCATCAGATAGACGGAAATAATGGCACCGATCAAAAAGTTCTTGATAAAGACCAGCGCGCCGAACACACCTGTGGTAAACTGCTGCAGAACCTCTTTCACCTGGGGAAGAAGCTGGACATTCATCCAGGTCTCCACCTTAGAGGAATAGCTGTTGAAGAAATCAATGGCTGTGGAACGCAGCTCCGGATTGTTCTTCAGAATGGAATTCAGCCAGTTTCCCACATTCTGCACGTATCTGGGCATGTCATTGATGATGCTGATGATACTTTCCACAATAGACGGCACGATCATGGCCATCAGGGAATAGATGATCAGCAGCGCAAACAGCAGCGCAAAAAAGACAGAGATATAGCGGACTGCTTTTTTCTTCTTTTTATTGATATCCATCTTCTTTCTCTTCATAAGAGGAAAGAAGATCTTCCGTTCCTGAAAATTCACAACCGGTGTCAGCAGATAGGCGATGACCACTCCGAAGATTACCGGCATCATGACACTGCTCAGAATACGAAATCCCCGTATGAGCACGTCCATATGAAAAATCCCAAAATAAAAGAGCATACTGGCACAAATAACTGCAAATGCTGTAACGCCCCAATACAAATATTTTTTATCCCAACGAAACTTCATGTTAAGCCTCCGATTATGCATAAACTGGAATCATTATAACATGAAATTTATTATTTGTGTCATAATTCTGTAAAAAAGTTATTTATTTTTTTAAATTTCTATGATATATTCAATTATGCTACGGAGGATAATGATATGAAATTACAGAAATTACTGAGTCTCACCAGAAAAGCGGTGGATGAGTTCTCCCTCATAGAGGACGGGGATAAGATCGCTGTGGGTGTATCAGGAGGAAAAGACAGCCTGACCATGCTCTATGCACTCCACGGGCTGATGCGCTTCTACCCCCATCCCTTTTCCATAGAAGTGATCACTGTGGACCTGGGGCATCCCGGGTTCCATGTGGAGAAAATAAAAGAACTGTGTGATTCCCTGGGGCTGCCGTTCACGGTGGTGAAGACAGACATCGCGCAGATCATCTTTGATGAGCGGAAAGAGAGCAATCCCTGTTCCCTCTGCGCAAAGATGCGGAAAGGTGCCCTCAACGAGGAGGCGAAGAAACTGGGCTGCAATAAGGTGGCGTATGCCCATCATAAGGATGATGTGGTGGAAACCATGCTCCTCTCCCTGATTTTTGAGGGAAGGTTCCACACTTTCTCGCCCAAAACCTATCTGGACCGCATGGATTTGACGGTGATCCGTCCGCTGCTCTATGTGGAGGAGGCAGACGTCATTGGATTTAAAAATAAATATGACCTGCCGGTGGAGAAAAGTCCCTGCCCGGTAGACGGATATACCAAAAGGCAGTATGCCAAGGAACTGCTCCGGGACCTTACAAAAGAACATCCGGGGACAAAAGAGCGCATGTTTACCGCCATTTTAAACAGCAATATAAACGGATGGGATAAAAGAATACCGAAATAAACACAGAAAATAAGGAGCTGTGCAGAATTTATGTTCTGCACAGCTCCTTCCAGATAGTATCGGCAGAAATCGGAATCTACCTTATTTCGCTCTTCTGCCTTCTTTGATCTCAATGGCTCTCTTGATCATTTCCACACAGCCATCAATGCCCAGTACGCCGCTGTTCAGGCATAAGTCATAACTGGTGGCATCTCCCCATTTTTTGCTGGTGTAGTAATTATAGTAGCTGGCTCTTCTCTTGTCTGTCTTCTGGATTCTGTCTTTTGCAGCGGAATCTGTCAGTTCATGCTTTCTTGCGATCCTCTTGATCCGTTTATCCAGATCAGCATGTATAAATACGCTGATCGCACCTTCATAATCGGAAAGCGCATAATCCGCGCAGCGGCCCACAATCACGCAGGGCGCTTCGGAAGCCAGCTTTTTGATGGTGTCAAACTGTGCCAGGAATACCTTGTGGTTGATGGGCATATCGGTAAATGCCGCAGAGGAATAGCCAAAGGAATATGTATCCATGACCAGGGAATACAAAAAACTGTTGGTTGGTTTTTCATCGTTGTTCTCGAATAACTCCTGACATAATCCGCTGTCCTTAGCTGCCCTGTCAAGAAGCTCCTTATCATAACATTTGATGCCCAGTTCTTCAGCCAGACGCAGGCCCACTTCTTTACCGCCGCTTCCGTATTGTCTTCCAATTGTAATTACCGTATTTGCTGCCATAATCAAACACTCCTCTCTATTCGATAATCCCCTCTCTCTGACATTGTTGTAGCAATGCATCAGACAAATGTGGAATTATTATCTTACTATAACTATTATAATCTATTTTATCCAATCTGTATATAAAATTTATATTATTTTATCGGAATTTTATGAGAAGTTTTTCAAAATATTCCGGCAGAGGTGCTGTAAACTCCAGGTACTCTTTCGTGGCCGGATGGATAAAGCCTAAAACCATGGCGTGCAGTGTCTGGCCTTCCAGTCCGGATACCGGACATTTTCTGGGGCCATACACCAAATCTCCTAAAAGGGGATGCCCGATGCTGCTCATATGCACACGAATCTGGTGGGTACGCCCTGTTTCCAGGCGGCATTCGATATACGTGTAGTTTCCGAAACGCTCCAGCACCCTGTAATGGGTGACAGCCGGTTTGCCGTTTTTCTGGTTGACTGCCATTTTTTTGCGCTCCGTGGGATGACGGCCGATGGGACCCTCTACAGTACCCTCATCTTCTGTCAGGTTTCCGTGTACGATCGCCCGGTACCGCCGTGTGATGCTGTGGTCTTTTAACTGCTGTGCCAGATCTCTGTGTGCCAGGTCTGTCTTGCACACAAGAAGGGCGCCGGTAGTGTCCTTGTCAATGCGGTGTACAATGCCGGGACGGAGCACGCCGTTGATACCGGATAAATTACCTCTGCAGTGATACAGGAGGGCATTCACCAATGTGCCGCTGTAATGGCCCGCACTTGGGTGCACCACCATTCCCTTTGGCTTATCCACCACAAGCAGATGCTCGTCTTCATATAAAACGGACAGGGGAATATCTTCCGGCAGAATATCCGGTTCTCTGTTGTCCGGGATAAAGACACAAATCTCGTCATCCTCAGCCAGTTGGTAGCTGGACTTTACCGGTTTATCTCCCACTGTGACATTTCCGTCTTTTAACTGCTTCTGAAGGAAGGAACGGGAGTAGCCGTCAAGTTCCAGGGCCAGATATTTGTCAATACGCTCCCCTGCCTGTGAGGGGTCAGCCAAAAGGCAGATTCTTTTCATTTTACATTCCCTTTCCATGATAAAAACGCAAAATCTTCCTCCTTGTAGAGGAACAAAAAGGAGATTAAAAATAACGCCATGGAGACTACCACATAGATATCCGCCACATTAAAGACAGGAAAATTAATGGGGGAAAAGTAAATAAAATCCACAACATAATTCAGCCGGACACGGTCAATGAAGTTTCCGATTGCCCCGGCGGAGATGACAAAGCAGATTATCCGCAATAGCAGATACTTTCTTTTTACAGGCATGCGCCAGAGGACATAGAGCACAGCGCACAGTATGACAACGGTTATAATGCCAAAGAAAATAAACTGGTTCTGGAAAAGGCCAAAAGCAGCGCCCCTGTTTTCCAGATAATGCAGATAGAGCACATTGGGGATCAGGGGAATATCCGCCTGGTCCTTCAGATGCCGGACAGCCAGGTATTTTGTCCACTGGTCCAGTCCGGTCAAAAGAGTTACGCTGATGAGAAACTGCACCAGCACAGTTATTTTTTTTGTTTTCTGATTCATGTTCATCTCCCTGCGGCTACTCCAGTATTTCCCGGATAGCGGTGAGCAGTTCTTCATCTGTCACGGTCTTATCCACCACCGCGTATCCCGGTTCTTTCATAAGAATGAATTTGATCCTGCCCTGCTCCATTTTTTTATCGGACTTTGTGACGCTTAATACTTCCTCTGCGCGCAGCCCGTCTGTGGAAACAGGCAGGCCAAAAGCCTCCAGAAGCTGCTTTACATTTTCATACTCCTCCACTGTGATCATGCCGCGCCGCATGGATAAGTATGCGGAGGCCACCGTGCCGACTGCCACGCACTGGCCGTGGAGCAGGCGGAAATCCTTTAGCTTTTCAACTGCATGGCCAACTGTATGGCCCATATTCAGAACAGCCCGTTCTCCCTGTTCTGTGGGGTCATTTTCAACCACAGTCTTTTTGATGACACAGCTTCTGCAGATCATCTCGGAAAGGGTATCCGTGTCAAGGGCAAGTATTTTGGCACGGTTTTCATACAGCCAACGGGAATAGGAGGCGTCACGGATAAATCCGTGTTTCACAACCTCCCCCATACCGCAGGAAAACTGCTCCAGGGGCAACGTGCATAATGTGCTCACATTCATATATACCATGCGGGGCTGATGGAACGCACCCACCATATTTTTGTATTTTAAGAAATCCACACCTGTCTTGCCGCCGATACTGCTGTCCACCTGGGCCAGAAGTGTGGTGGGTACCTGAATAAAGTCAATTCCCCGCAGATAGGTAGCCGCCGCAAATCCGGTCATATCACCTACCACACCGCCCCCGAGGGCAACCAGAAAATCCTTCCGGTCAAAGTGCATTTCGATCAAATGCTGATATATCCCCTGGACCTGTTCCAGTGTCTTATTCTCCTCCCCGGCGGGAAGCACATGGGAAGTCACAAAGCAGGCACACCGTTCCAGCTCTTTTTTCACGGTATTTAAATACAGCGGAGCAACCGTGCTGTCCGTCACAATGCAGAATTTTCTCCCGGAGAATTCCAGTCTCTTAAGCTGCGCGGATAAATCCGAAAAATCCTTGCGGAATATAATGGGATAGGAAAAATCCCCGTCTCTTCTAACCTGTAATATGTCTGCTGTCATTCTTTTCACTCCTGTCTTAACAATATCTGGCCAGGCTTATATGATACCTGTTCTTTTTTGTGATGCCTCCCACTTCCTCAAAACGGAACTTTCCTCTGCCGCGCACAGACACAATATCTCCTTCCTTCAGGTTATATCCGTTGGAGAGAATGTTTTTTCCGTTCACAAATACCTTTCCCCCTTCGATCAGAGAGATGATACTGCTTCTGGAAGTGGAAAATGCCAGTGCGATGACACTGTCCAGCCTCACAGAGGAAACCGTGCCGGAAACTTTTTCTGTTTTCAGGACAGGCACATCCTCCAGCGCATCAAGAAGCTTTGGCACTACGTTCGTATGGCGGACGCGGCACAATTCCTGCATGAGAAACGGCGCCATGTTCTCATGGCAGAAGACATGGGCTGTCTTCCCGTCCACCAGGATATCCCCGATCTTGCTTCTCTCAATACCCAGGTTTAATATGGCTCCCAGATAATCCCTGTGCGTCAGGCTCTCTGCGAATTTCTCCGCCGCAGGCCGGATCTGGATGCAGGAGATGGGATAATCCTGCTGAAAGAAAAGAGCATCAGGGATGAATGCTGCCATCTGACGCTCTGCCAATGCATAGCCTCCGAAGGTCTCCACTTTGACCCCTGATTCATTCTTTGGCAGGCTGTGCAACATATGCAATTCATTTAAGTCCAGAAAATCAGAGAAAGTAAGAACACCGCGGTAATAGGCATTCTTACTTAACTCTTTCATACGTTTTTCAAATAAAACTTCTTTTTCCATGGTTTGTCCACTCTGTCCTTAATATTCGGTCCGTATGGACGGGATGTCAAAAGCACCGCTTAATATCTGCTGATAGTCTCCTGTAATGTCCACGCTTGCCGGTGTCAGAATAAATATGTAGCTGGACACTTTCTGCAGGCTTCCGCCTATGGAATAGCAGGAACCTGAAGTAAAATCAATGATCCTCTGTGCAACTTCCATATCCAGGCCTTCCAGGTTCAGGATAACGGTGCAGTTGGCGATCAGTGTATCTGCAATTTCTCTGGTATCTTCCATATTGGTGGGCTTGATCACGCAGACTTCCATCGCGCTGCCTGTTCTTTTTACCTGACGCATCGGGGTAACCTTGGAGGAGGAAGCGGAAGCTGAAGATGGGGACTTGACCGTCTTTTGCGGTTTGGCTGTCTTGGCAGCTTTGGGAGCAGGCTGTTTCTCCGCTCTTCTGCGCGGTTCGTAGTCATCTAAGTCGTCATCATCTTCCTCTAATTTTTTGAAGAAACGTCTCTTGGGTTTTTCGTCATCGAAGTCGTCATCGAACTCATCATCCAGAAATTCGTCATCGTCGTAATCGTCGTTCACTTTGATTGCATCTAAAAACTTATCTAAAACACCCATGATAAAATCTCCAATCTTATTTGCTATAATCTCTTTCTCCGAAGATGCCGGTTCCTACACGGACCATGGTGGCACCCTCTTCAATGGCAACCTCATAATCACCAGTCATGCCCATGCTGAGCACGGCCATAGTAACATTATTAAATTTTTTCTCTTCAATGTCAACACTTAATTTTCTTAAATTTCTAAAAACTTCCCTGTTTTCTTCAGCATTTTCAACAAATGGGGCGATGGTCATCAGGCCCTTCACCGAAATATTCGGAAGTTTTGAAATGGCCTCTGCCAGTGCTGCCGTCTCTTCCGGGCGTACACCGAATTTGCTGTCCTCACCGGCCACATTGACCTCAATGAGAATATTGGCTGTGACGTTTTTCTTTCCGGCTTCCTGGCTGATTGCCTCTGCCAGGCGCAGGGAATCCACGGAGTGGATCAGAAAGGCTTTGTCCACAATGTATTTTACTTTATTTCTCTGCAGATGCCCGATCATGTGCCAGCGGATATGGGAGGGAAGTGCCTCCTCCTTGGCGGTCAGCTCCTGCACCTTATTCTCGCCGAAATCCACTACGCCCAGAGGGAGAAGCTCCTCTATCATGGACATGGGTTTTGTCTTGCTCACTGCGATCAGGGTAACCTCATCCCGGCTCCTTCCGGCACGCCGGCAGGCTTCTTTTACTTTTTCTTCTACTGCAAGATAATTTTCACATACACTCATGTTTCATCTCTCCTTACTTTCCTGTCAGTATATCTTCTTCTTTTACGCTCTCTCCGTCCTCCACAATTCTGTCAAAGGCTTCCAGACCGTAAGAAGTGTTGGTTTTTACAATACAGTATTCTTCATTCTGGTCAATGATATCAATCTGCCGGAACACCGCGTATCCTTTGTTCATGCTGTAGACACCCTCCAGATAATCAATCTCACCGACCACAAAGGTTTCCTCTGTTTCCGGCTTACGGAGTACGTCCCCGTCCTTAAAGGTCTGCTTGTCCACATAACAATAACCGTCCTTGGAGCCGGTGTCATCGGTGTTTTCGGATACCTCTGTATCCTGACTCTCTTCCGCTGTATTTTTATAAATCGTGGCTGATACAAACTCTGTTGTCTTTTCGCCGCCCTTGGTGACTGTCTCCCGGAGAAATCCGGCGGAATCCTCGTTGCCGCCTTTCGTCAGAAAAGAAGAGGGAATCATATAGAATTCTTTGGTGACAATAGAGCTCATGGGTATTTTTAAACCGCTCTGGGTGTTGATGACCAGTTCTATCTTCAGAAACCGGTCAGCAGCATAGCGCACCATGCCGTTTTTCAGGGCGATCTTCGCCACTTTTTGGCTTCCCACATTCAATATGGAGAGCTGTCCTGTCTGTGTCTCGCCGTCCTTTAAAAACTTCACTTTGATGCTGCTGCGGTCTGCAAGCTTGGCAGCCAGTTTATCGGAGAGAGGGACCATAAGGGTCCAGTTATCATCCCGGATCAGTTTATAGACCGGGTCTCCGGCCTTAATCTCTTCGTCTGTGAGAAGGTCATTTTTCTCGTAGGCTTTCTGGCTGAAATCCTCCTCCGTCAGATCCTCCACGGTCTTTCCCTCATACCCGTCTGTGGAATACACCACAAGACCGGCATTCGGCGCTGTATGTACCACCTGGTTTCCAAAAGTCTTGGACCCCTGGATGACAGTTACGCCGCTCTCCTCTTCGTCATCCTCCACAGCGTCAGCCGGCGCTTTCTGGGAAGATAATGCCTGTTGGAAGATAAGACCCTGCATCTCATATTTGAAGCTGTAGGTATCGTAGAAATCCGTACCGCTGAAGTTGTTGGAAAAATCCGCGATCCCAGCGCGTACTTCCTCCAACTGGTCTTTGGACAGTGTGATGTCAGCCTTGACATTTTTGGTATCACTCAGAGCATAGACATTGCCGTTCTTGCGTACTTTCATTCCCTCCCTGGCATAGTAGCGCACATATCCGGGGCTTTCCGCAGTGACGATCTCCTCATCTCTGACAGCTAAGGCTGTGCTGACCGGGTTCCTGGACAAGGGTCCGGCTGTCACCTGATAGGAAGTGACATGGGTGGAGGTGATATAGAGCAGAACCGTTATCAGCATATAAATGAACAGTGCCCCGAAAAGCAGTGTGGCGATATTAAAAGTAAAAATCTTTTTTATGATTTTCAGCAGGTTTTTTATGAATGTCAATATTTTTTCTCTCAATTGGAATGAAAATCTCCTTTCATTATCGTTTTCCATTTTAACATTTTCAGCATTTAAGTACAATAGCCAATTTTATTGTATAAAAATTATAAATAATGCAGAAAATAGAAAAAGATAAAGGAGGAATTATCATGAAATCAAATGGATTAGATTATACCGCATTGGTTATTACCGTTATCGGTGCCCTCAACTGGGGATTAATCGGACTGTTCCGTTTTAATCTGGTTACATTCCTGTTCGGAGACATGACATGGCTTTCCAGAATTGTATATGTCATCGTAGGAATCTGCGGACTCTATCTGCTGAGCCTCTTCGGAAGGATCACATCTCTGGGTGACCGCTGAGCACGCACAAAAAGAAGCCGCCGCACGCCTGGTTTTTTCAGGGTGTGCAGCGGCTTTTTGCTCTTTTGTTTTGTTTATTTTATAAGGATGTAACGATCATATGCTTTACATCTTCAGGAAGATCCTTTTCGTCTTTTGAAAGGCTGATAATAAAGGAAATCTTATAAGTCTCTGAAATCTTTTCAAGGCTGGCCATAACTTTTGAAATATTCTCCGGACAGGATTCCAGTCTGGAAATCTTCAGGAAACCATCCAGGTACATCTGCTCCAGATCATGATCCTGGGAAACAATACCGCGGATAAAACCAACGAATTCATCACTGTTTTCAATACCGTACTCCATCACATCAATCAGACGGATTTTATTATTCAGCTCATACATGTGCTTTGTACTCTTATCTAAGTAAACAACTGAGCCGTTCGCGTTCTTGACCTCAGCATTAGCCTTGTCTAGAAGAATTTTTGTCTTTCCTTTACCTTTTTCACCTACAATTAACTGAACCATCGCATTTTCCTCCTTAGCCGCACGTAATATGTATATTTACTAAAAACGTGGTTATCTTGGAATTAATTATAGTGCATTTCGTTCAAAAATACAATGGTAAAATAAAAAATTTCTGCTATTTTTTGAAATTTCATTTTTTCTTCAGGAACGGTTCACTTTCTCCAGAAGCTGGTTCATTCGCTCATACAAAACAGGTTTGTTTTCTGCATCCAGAACGATGGACACATATGGTTCCCCATAGTTATTCTGTACCATTAAAGCCAGGCAGGCGCCTGCTTTTCCCGTGGTACCGGTCTTGCCGCCCAGGATGGTAACGCCCTTTGGTGCGCTGGACTCGCCTGTCAGATACTGGTCTGTGGCATCCAGCCACTTCTGCATGGCAGTTCCGTCCGCTGCTTTGTAATTAATGGTATAATTGCTTAACTGGGTGATATCTGTGAACTCCTGATGTTTCATGGCTTCATTTAACATCAGATAAATGTCGTAGACCGTGGTGTAATGGTCATCATCGTGAAGACCGTGTGGGTTCACAAAATGTGTTCCCGTCATACCGAGACGCTGGGCCTCCTCATTCATCATATCCACAAAGCTTTCCACACTGCCGCCTACGGTTCTGGCAATAGCCATGGCCGCGTCATTGGCGGAATAGACAAGAAGCGCATGGAAGAGCTGGTCCATGGATATCTGGTCTCCCTCCAAAAGCCCGCAGACCTGGGAATCTGCCTCAAGCTGGACGTCCTGTGCCTGAATGGTCACAACCTCATCCATGTTGGCCTTATCAAGAGCTACCAGTGCTGTCATGATCTTGGTGATACTGGCCGGATAGGATTTCTCATACAGAGATTTTGAAAAAAGCAGTTTTTTATCTTTGATGTCAAAGAGCGCTGCCCTCTCCTCCCCCTGAGTCTCGATCCCTTCCAGAGGTGTGTCACCTGCGCCCACGCACAAATCCGCTGCCACGCCTTCCGCCACCAGGGAATCCTCGCCTATGGTCTGACCGAATACTTCGGTGGTCAGCTTAAAAGCCATGGGTGCATCCACCGCCTGTTTTCCCTTCAGCATGAAAATCCCCAGGACACCTGCAAGAAGCAGGATGACGAAAAACATACTGAGAAACAGGGTGCGTCTGATCTTACGTTTTCTCTGTGCTTTTTTGGAAAGCCTTTTTTTCGGTTTATTTGTACATTTCACGCCAGTCTAACTCTCCTCTGTCAAGTGATTTGATCATCATTTCTGCTGTTGCAAGATTGGTTGCCAGCGGGATATTATGTGTATCACACAGATGAAAAATCCGTTTTACATCCGGATCATGCTTCTGCGGTGCCAGCGGCTCACGCAGATAAATGATAAGGTCCATCTGGTTCTGCTCGATCAAAGCGCCCATCTGCTGTTCACCGCCCAGGTGTCCGGCCAGGAATTTGTGTACTGTTAGATTGGAAGCCTCCTCAATGAGCCTGCCTGTTGTGCCGGTGGCATACAGGTCATTTTTTGACAGGACGCTCCTGTAGGCAATGCAGAAGTTCTGCATTAATTTTTTCTTAGAGTTGTGTGCGATTAATCCGATGTTCACGATTTTTCTACCTCCCTGTAGGTTCTGTTTTTCTGAAGACTGACATTTAACACCAGTCCCATACCGATATAAAGGCTTACCATGGAAGAAAGCCCATAGCTGACAAAGGGAAGCGGCGTACCTGTGTTGGGGCCAAGTCCCGTTGCCACGCAGATGTTGATAAAGCTCTGTACTGCTATTATGGAAGCCATACCGTAGCATATAAGGCTGCCGGATAGATCCTTGGCCCTCCTGCCCGTCCTCATACATTCAAAGATGATCAAAAACATAAGCAGCAGCAGCGCCGTACAGCCCAGAAATCCCAGTTCCTCACCTGCAACGGAAAAGATAAAGTCTGTCTGGCTCTCCGATACAAAGTTTCCCTTGTTGGCAGTTGCCACCTCATTGTTGTTTAATCCTTTTCCTGTCAGTTTTCCGGAACCGATGGCCATGATGGAATTCTGCTGCTGGAGGACATCGTCGGAATATTCTTCCTCCTCAGGATACAAAAATGTCATGATTCGGTCTCTCTGGTAATCTTTTATGAGCTTCTGGTCCGGCTGTATGACGATGAACAGAAATACAACCACCAGAGGTATGGCGATCAGCAGCGCCCCGCCTATAATTTTATAACTCAGTCCTGCGAGATACAGCAGTATACAGAAAAGTATAGCAATTGTGATGGTATTTTTCAAGTCCGGCTGGTTATAAATCAGAAGCAGAGGTATGGCAATCAGCACCACTGTCTTCAATATTGTCTTAAATGTATTCAAATCTTCCTCGTGTTCCATTAAGTAGCGTGCGAGAAACAGAATGATGATGATCTTCGACAGCTCTGTGGGCTGGAACTGGAAACTTCCGATACTCAGCCATCTGGCGGCACCTTTTGATTCCGTACCGAACAGCCGTACCAGAAGAAGCATGAGGATATTGCCCACATACATGATCCAGTAAAAGTTCAGGATCCAGCTGAAATCCATCAGGGATATGATCACCATGACGATAAACCCCAGCATCATACCGAAGAACTGCTTTTTCTGCAGATCCGGTTCCGCACTTCCTACCAGCAGCACTCCCATAAAGGTGAGCACAACCAGAAACAGCACCAGTCTGAAATTATAGTCGCGTAGTTTATATTGTTTAATCATGAAAACACCTAGTTTTATCCTTAAAGTCCTTTTTTACCTGTTCCTAAAAACCGGGATAGGATTCCTGTATATCTGCTTTCAGAGGAATCTTTGCCAAAACGGTGGTGGTATCCTTCAGATAACGGATTTCCACTTTCTGTTCCTGTACGGTGAAATATCTGCTCACTGCACGGATCATATCGTTTTGAAGCATGGTCATCATTTGTGGAGAACAATCCAGCCTCTCGGATACGAGGAGAAGCTTCAGCCGGTCTTTTGCTACATGACCGGAACGTTTATTCCGAAAATGAATCAACACGCAGGCCCTCCCTTACCTTATTATTTTTTAAAGATACCGGACAGCCTTTTGAATACACCCTGCTTTGCCTGGAAATTCAGGAAAGGTACATCCTCTCCCGCTATCCTGCGGCAGATGTTCAAAAATGCCTGTCCTGACATGGAATCCTGCCCGCAGAGAGGTTCCCCCTGATTCGTGGCAATGACCACAGCCTCGTCATCCGGGATCGCGCCCAGAAGCTCCACTGCCAGAATCTCCGTGACATCTTCCACGGACATCATCTCCCCGCGTCTTATCATATCCATGCGCAGACGGTTGATGATAAGCTGTACTCTTGGCATTTCATTTGCCTGGAGAAGCCCGATGATACGGTCAGCATCACGGATGGCGGAGACTTCCGGTGTGGTTACCACAATGGCCCGGTTCGCCCCTGCAATGGCGTTTTTGAAGCCCTGTTCAATACCTGCAGGGCAGTCCAGCAGAATATAGTCAAATTCTTCTGACAGATCATCTGTCAGCTTAATCATCTGTTCAGGCGTGATAGCTGTCTTGTCTCTGGTCTGGGCCGAGGGCAGAAGGCAGAGATTGTCACACTGTTTGTCCCGGATGAGCGCCTGCTTCATACGGCAGCTCCCCTCAATGACATCGATCAGGTTATAGACAATCCTGTTCTCAAGCCCCAGAACCACATCCAGGTTCCGAAGCCCGATGTCTGTGTCCACCACGACAACCTTTTTGTTGAGCTTTGCAAGTCCAAGGCCCAGATTTGCCGTAACGGTGGTTTTTCCGACCCCGCCTTTTCCGGAAGTCACTACAATAATTTCACTCATATCCTATCCTCCTAAATCCTTTTTGAAACCGCGCAACAGTTCAGACAAGCTGAACCGCTGCGAAACTGCGGTATTAACCGCCTTTACTTTTCATGCGTATTTTCAAGACTCAAAAAAGGTTTAGTCTGTCTGCTGTGTACTTCCGCCTGCGGATGCCGTTCCGGTCACGATCGCATCTTTATCCACAAGATTGTACTTATAGCTGATTACATCTTTTGCTACTGCTGCCGCATTGGTGGAACTGTAACCATTGGCAATGCGGACTGCCATGGCGATCTCCGGATTGTCCGATGGAGCAAATCCGATGAAAAGTCCGTGGCTGGGCCGGGTCGTAACCTCCTGGGCGGTACCGGTCTTACCGGATACCGGGTAATCAAAATCCTGGAAGGCATCATTGTTTTCTACTACTTCCCGCATTCCTGCGTGGATGATATCCCATTCATTGTTGGGAATATCCATAGTAGCCTTCAGCTCCGGTGTGTAGTCTTCGATGAGGTTTCCTTTGGAGTCTGTAACTTTATCAAGAAGGGACAACGAATAAATGTTTCCCCGGCTTGCGATTGTGGTGGCGTAGCGCGCCAGCTGTGAGGTTGTGTAGTTGTTGGTACCCTGTCCGATGGCAGATGCCACGGCAGCCTCGTCTGTGATCTGCGGTTCGGCCTCTGTGATCTCAAGGCCCGATTTCTGGTCAAGCTGGAACAGTTCTGCATATTTGCGGAGCTTTTCAAGTCCCAGAGAATCCGAGAAATTCCCGTCGGAGTCCGTGCCCAGGTCATAGACCACCTGGTTAAAGAAGGTATTACAGGAATTCTTGATGGCCCCCTGTATTCCCAGATAGCCGTGTCCGGTGTGCAGCCAGCACTTGATGGGCGGCGTAACTTTTGTAAATTCACCGGTACAGGTCACACCATAATTATCGTCCACAAGTCCCTCTTCCATTCCTGCTACTGCCGTCACAATTTTAAATGTGGAACCGGGTGCAGTCTTCTGCTGTGTGGCCTTATTAAAGAAGGGCCTTGAAAGGTCAAGGGAAAGCTTCGCGTAATAATCTACATCCATCTGATTGGCCAGACGGTTATTGTCATATCCGGGATAGGTGACACAGGCCAGCACTTCCCCGGAATTTACATCTGTCATCACAAGAGAGCCGGAGCAGGGATCAAGGGCCAGCTGTGCCGGCGTGATCTCCAGACTGCTGATCTTCTCCTTCAGAAAATCATAGGATTTCTTCTGTCCGGAGGCAAGGGCGTTATAGGTCTCCTCGTCAGCCTCAAGAATTCCCTGGTCAAAGAGAACCAGACAGAGCTGGTTTCCGGATATGGTATCCGACAGGATCATGTATTTATATATGATCTTGGAGAATTCCGAATCATTTGTCAGGGACTCTGTCAGATATTCGGAAAGTGCATTATACACTTCTGTGGAATCCAGATAATCTCCCTCCGCGTAGAACTGGGAGATATCGATCCAGTTCTGGCTTGCCGCGTAAGTCAGAAATTCTTTTAAGCTGATGGAACTGTCTTTTGTCCATGCGATATAGGTCGGGTCCGAAGCATCTATGGCGTCCAGAGAGAGGATTCCCTTTTTGTTCATAAGGAAATCGTTGACAATATAACTCTGATACTCCTGCATTTCTTTTGGAAGGTCCTTATAGGCCTCCGGTGCAGCAGCGGTCAGCTCCTGCCGGATGGATTCAAAGACCTCTGCCTGTTTCTGGGTGAACAGGCCGTAGATGGTCTGCTCAGTCTCAGAGGCATCTTCTTCCTTAAAGTGACTGGTATCTATGACGCTGTTGCCGATCAGGGCATTATATACATCATAGATTGGTGTCCGGATGTTGCTGGTATCATTGTTGGTGGAATCCTGGTCGAACTCCTTAGCCATAATAATATTATCGGAAAGGATACCTGCGATCTTCTGCTCCAGTACATGATAAGCCAGCTCCTGCAGGTCCTTGTCAATGGTCAGGTAAACATCATCACCGGATACAGGCTCAATCCTGGAATCCTCATTGATCTGCAGTACTTTGCCCAGGTTGTCAACCGTTACCTGCTCCTGCCCGTCTTTTCCCTGCAGGGTGGTCTCCATGTACTGCTCAATTCCTGTTTTGCCGATCACAGCATCTGTGGAGTAGTCCGCATTATCTTTTTTTAACTCTTCCAATTCCTCTGCGGAGGCTTTGCCGGTGTATCCGATAATGGGGGCAAAATACACGCCGTCGTCATACACGCGGATGGAGTCTTCCATAATATCAACGCCCTGCAGCTTGTCCTTATTCTCCATTACCATGGCAACGGTCTCCTCGCTCACATTGGTGGCGATGGTGGCCGGCACATATTTTTTGAAGCTGTTGGCAGACAGCGCATAACGGATGCGGACAATGGCCAGGGTTTCCTCCGGGGTGAAGGATTCCGGCAGGTCATGTTTTTTCAGCTCTTCCGCTGTGTACGGGTCATCTTTATTTACAAGGCCGAAGCGCTCCGCGCTGCACAGATAATCCATGATCTTTTTGGCGGAAGCATTCAGCTGGTCTTCTTCCAGGGAATCGATCTTAGCCTGTCCGTAGACATCGGCCTTAAAACGGTTCAGTGTGAAATCCGTGGCGTCGAAGGCATATTCCCCGTTTTCATCCACCACAATGTGAAAGGAGGTGTCCAGGGACTCGCCGTTGGCCTCCAGAATCTTCATCAGGGAATAGGCCACATAATTGAGGGTCAGGTTTTTCTCCCGGTTGGAGTCATAGGTCCCGTTATCCTCCAATATAATGGAATAGGACAACTGGTTATGAGCAAGAAGCTGGCCGTTCCGGTCACGGATATTTCCGCGGGTGCTCTTGATGGTACGTGTTTTTGTGGTGCTCAGATTAAAGTTGTCGGCGTATTCGTCTCCCTCTATGATCTGTAGTTTGAAAAGATGCTGTATCAGGATGAAAAACATAAGAATGAATACCAGAAACAGCACAGTGGTACGTTTGATACAAATTTTCTTTAAAAAGTTTTTTATTTTCTTAACCAAATAGAATCTCTCTCCTTCATTTCCAGTTCTGTCAGCCGCTTGTTAATGTTAAAGAGTAACCTGTAGAGAAGAACAGTCATAAGAACCGTATAGATCATTTCCGGGATGATGATCCTTCCGAAATAATAGTAAAATTGTACGCGTCCCCGCATCAGATACTGCATCCCGTAAACCAGGCCGCCGTAAACCAGATCGCCTGCAGCCGTGAGTATGATGGGAACACGCAGCTCCTCGTCATAAAACAGCTTGCAGCAGCAGCCCGCCGCGTAGCCGATACACAGATAGACTAAGGCGTAAAAGCCCAGCAGTCCGTCCGAGAGCAGATCCTTCAGTAAGCCACAGCAAAATCCAATCCAGATGCCGTTTTTCTTTCCCCGCATAAAGCCAAAGGAAATGGTCAGAATCAACAGCAGGTTCGGCGAAATGGAGCCGATGGAAAGGGCCTTGAAAAGGGTTCCCTGAAGGATGGCACAGATCAGAATCAGAAGGAGGGTTACCACTTTCCTTTGAATTCTCATTTATGAATCTCCCTTCTGCTGTTTCAGTTCTTTGATCACAAGTACCTCCTGCAGATGTTCAAAGTCCACCGCAGGTGTCAGAGTTCCTGTCTTAGTAAGATTGTTGGGGTCTTCTTCTATCTCACTTACATATCCTATCAGAATTCCCTTCAGAAATTTGTCGCTCACTGCGGATGTAACAATTTTTTCGCCTTCCTGTATTTTATCGTCCTGGTCTTTGAGATGGATAAACTGCAGTTTGCCCTCATCGATCAGACGCATGTCACCTGAAACAATGCAGGTGTCGGAGGTGGTCATGGTCATGGCACCCACGTTGCTGGTGTCATCAATGATGGACCGAACGGTTGCCCAGTTTTTCCCCACCTCTGTGACTATGCCGACCAGTCCGCTTCCTGCAATGACATTGCAGTCTTTCTGGATGCCGTCATCGCTGCCTTTATTGATGGTAAAGGTGGAAAACCAGTTGCCGGAATTCTTGCTGATGACCTCAGCGCCTACCTTGTCGTACTCGCTGTACTCTTTGTCAAGGTCGTAAAGCTTTTTCAGACGGTCCAGTTCACTGATGGACTGGGTCAGGCGGCTGTTCTCAGCGGTGAGTTCATCCACCTTGCTCTGAAGCTTTTTATTCTCCTCCACCAGCTTTTTTTTATTGCGGAAGCCGGAGGTCATATCGCTTAGGGCGGTTCCTACTTTATTGATGCCGTTCTGGAAAGGTACAACGGCGTAGCTGGCTGCCTTCCTGACCGGTGCGGCCGGAAATTTTCCTGCGAAGGTGAGGAGCATCAAACTGATGCACACCAGAATCATCACAACCAGGATGTGTTTACTTTTTATGTTCCAATCATGCTTTTTTTTCATTCTATAAAACCTCAGCTTTTTATTCATGTCAGCAGAAAGTCCACGGGATGTGCTTTCTGTTATTTCACCCATTTTCTGAGAGACTTGCTTCCTATGATCTCCTTAATACCGTATATGGTGCACAGATCATAGAACCGTGACAGACAGACTTTTTGTCCTGTCTGTCTGCTGATGAACCATTCGATATCCGGAATTTTTGTAGTGCCTCCGGTGAGATTGATGCCTTCCCTGGAAATATTCTGGCGAATCTGGGGCGGCGTCCGCTCAAGAAAAAAGCGTATTTCCTCGCAGATAGTGCCAAGAGGCTCTAAAATGGCCTCATAAACCATTCGGGAAGACACGACACCCTCCTGGGGCAGACCCGTGAGGCTGTCCACTCCCGCCACTTTCCTGGCCTCTTTTTTGTCTTCTTTTAAGTAGGCCAGGGAGAATTTCAGACGCCTGGCAGTACGGCTTCCGATATTCAGATTGCACCGGCGGCGAACCATATTTTGTATGGATTCATTTAACTGCTTACCGCCGATCTCCACAATTTTACTCAGAACCACTCTGCCCTTTTCAATGACAGAGATCTCACAGCTCTGCGCCCCGATATTTACCACCATGGAGCCTTTTGTCTTGTTGATGGGTATTCCCAGCGCTACCGCATCGGCGATGGTCTTTTCTACCATATATATCTTATTTTTTCTACTGGAATTTCCTATTGTATAGTAGGCCCTCTTTTCTATCTCGGATAAATCTGCGGGAACTGCAAGGTACAGTGTATTTCCGAAAACCGTACCGGCGCCCGCTTTCTCCAGAAGCGAATGCAGAACCATCTCCGTATGGTTGATATCTGCAATTTTGCCGAATGTCATGGGAGTGATGACCGAGACATTTGAGGGGTTTTTTTCAAAAATCTCATAAGCATCATTGCCTGTGGCCAGGATCTGTTTTCCGTTCCGAATGGCAATCATGTTCTTTTCCGTTAAGATGGTGTCCTGCTGGCAGGAATAGATTTTCACCATACTGGTGCCTAAATCCACACCGAACGTTTTATGAAATGGCATATTGTGCTCCCCTTTATTTATGACCAAGAAAGCCCGCTGCGCGTTCTTTCTATATATCTATTTATTCAAATAAACCCTGCTCCCGGAAGCTTATGTAACGGCAGTCTCCGATAATGATGTGATCCAGAAGCGGGATGCCCAGCATTGCGCCGGCATTCTGAACTCTCTTCGTAATGTTAAGATCCGCCTTACTTGGGGTCGGGTCTCCGCTTGGATGGTTGTGTACCAGCAGGATTCCCACCGCGTGATAGGAAAGAGCGGCAAGAAAAATTTCCCGCGGGTTTACCAGGGACATATTCACAGTCCCCTTAAAAACAGTTTCTTCCCCCAGGCGATGATTTTTGCAGTCCAGCATCATACAAAGCAGCAGCTCCTGTTCCTGATGGCGGAGCTGCTCCATGTAGAAATTGGCAATGGATGCCGGATGATCAAAGGAAACACCCTTTTCTGCCACAGAGACTGCAATCCTCTTGGAAAGTTCACCGATACATTTGAGCTGTACGGCTTTCACTGTTCCGATTCCCCGTATACTTTTTAACTGCTGGAGGCTCAGCTGGTGAAGGCCGGGCAGGCCTTCTTTGTCCCGGGAAAGGTGTAGCACCTCCCCTGCAAGCTCCAGTGAGGAGCTGCCGCTTGAGCCGGAGCGCAAAAGCACTGCCAGCAGTTCTTCATCAGTCAGTGCCTGAGCTCCAAGCTTCAGACACTTTTCGTATGGCCGGTTTTCATTTGGTATTTCTTTGATTTTTCTATTGTCATTCATATGATTTTCCACATACTCTCTTCAGCATGGTATGGGCATCATAAAAAAATTTAGCAGATTTAATTGTAGCACAGATTAAAAACGATGTATATGCCTTAACAAAAATTTATCACTTTTTTCACAATTACTTCCCCAATTTTTAAGCCGTCCATGGCTGCTGAGGTGATTCCTCCCGCATATCCGGCACCCTCCCCACAGGGATAAACACCGCGGATACTGCTCTCCATCTCTGCATTTCGCTCTATGCGCACAGGGGAGGAGGTACGGCTCTCCACACCGGTGAGAATTGCGTCATCCCTGGAAAAGCCGGGGATCATGCGGTCAAAATATGTGATTCCCTCCTGCAGGGCGCTGCTGATACCGGCGGGCAGAAGTTCTCTTAGATTGGCAAAGGACCAGTCTCCTTTCAGGCAGGGAGTGATCTGTCCAAGTCCGGTACTCTTACGGTTCTCCTTAAAATCACCGAAAAGCTGGAGGGGAATTCTGCCTCCGCCCAGACGCCAGGCGGCCCGTTCTAACTCTCTTTGGAATTCCACGCCGGAAAGGGGGCCGGTATTTCCGTAGTCGTCAGGTGTTACGGTGACGATCATGGCACTATTGGCGTTTTTTGAGGCGCGGTCCTGGTAGCTCATGCCATTGACTGCCAGCATGCCCTCCTCTGAGGAGGCATTGACCACATAGCCGCCGGGACACATGCAGAAGCTGTACACACCCCTTCCCCCCGCTGCCTTGTGGGTTAGCTTGTAGGCTGCCGCCCCTAAGGTTTCATGTTCTCTGCAGCCGTACTGGTACTGGTTGATGAGCGTCTGGGGATGTTCAATGCGCAGTCCGACTGCGAAGGCTTTGGCCTGCATGGAAAATCCGCTTTTCTCCAGAAGGGAAAACGTATCCCGGGCGCTGTGCCCCACGGCGAGGACCAGTGTGGAAACAGAAAGCTGTTCTCGGTGATTGATCTCAATGCCCGTAAGCTGTCCTTTTTCTGTATGGATACCGGTCAGTGCACTTCGGAAACGGATCTCACCGCCCAGCGCTTCGATTTTTTTTCTGAGATTTTTTACAATCGTCACCAGAAGATCCGTGCCCAGATGGGGTTTCTGCACATACAAGATTTCATCCGGTGCTCCGCATTCCACAAAGAGACGGAGGACCTCCAGGTTTCTGCCTGCAGGGTCCTTGACCAGGGTGTTCAGTTTTCCGTCAGAAAAGGTTCCCGCACCGCCCTCCCCGAACTGCACGTTGGATTCTGTATCCAAAGCTTTGCCGTCCCAGAAGGACTGTACTTTTTTCATGCGGCTGTCCACATCGTCCCCCCGTTCGATGACAAGGGGAGAAAGACCTGCACGAGCCAGATAATAGGCACAGAAAAGACCTGCCGGACCGCTGCCCACAACTACCGGGCGCTGCAGTCTGTCTCTGTTGTCCGTGTGCAGATAGGTATAGGGCACTCTTTTGGTTGACATAACAATTTTATGGTCAACTCTTTTAAGGACAGTGCTCTCTTTTTTTACCTCTGCGTCAATGGTATATACGAAAAAAAGATCCGGATTTTTTCTGGCATCCAGGGATTGTTTCCGGATGGACCAGGAAAGAAGCTCTTCTTTTTTTATTTTCAATGTTTTTATAATCTTTTTTTCCAGTTCGTTTTCAGTGTGTGAGACCGGAAGCTTTAATTGTTGTATGGTGAGCATGTATCTACCTTTCTGTTATAAAGCGGCATGAGTGCCTGCCATGGCTGCACTGGACCAGGCCCACTGCAGGTTATATCCTCCGCAGATACCGTCTGTGTCCACCACTTCCCCCGCGAAAAAGATACCGGGATGAAGGGAAGATTCCATGGTTCCTGCGGATAACTCCTCTGTGGAAACGCCGCCGGAGCATACCTGCGCCTGCCCGAGGGAACGAGGCCCCTTGACATCCAGTTCCAGGCATTTGATTTTCTGTACCAGAGATGCTGTGTCAGTCTTGTCATCCTGAGTCAGCACATCAATGAGTTTTTTCGGAAAAAGTCCCACAAGGCTTTCCTTCAAAGTCTTGTAGGGGCAGTTATCCATACGGGTTTTCAGAAATGCCTCCAGGGCTTCCTCTGTGAAATCCGGCATAAAGTCAAGCAAAAGCCGTACGGGCACACCCTCATCCAGAAGCCGCACCGCATAGCCGCTCAGCTGGAAGACCGGGATTCCGGAGACGCCGTATTCTGTGAGCTGCAGCTCGCCTCTCTCCTCCCGGAAAATCCGGCGGTCAACGGCAAGGGAGACGCAGCCCTCTGCGCGGACGCCTGCCCACTTTTTAAAGAAGCTGCCTTTGCAGACCAGAGGCACCAGTGCGGGGAGCGGTTTTATAAGCGTATGGCCCAGCTTTTTTGCAAGCTCGTACCCGAAAGTACAGGAGCCTGCAATCTCAGATGCCGGTGAACCGCAGGCGATGATCACACTGTCGGCGGGATACTGCCAGGACGCGGTTTTGACCAGCCATCTGCCCTGCTCCCGGTCCGGGCATGCACAGATATCTGTTACCTGTTCCCTGCATTTGATCTTCACTTTCAGATAACGGGCCTCCGCTTCCAGAACCTCCAGCACACTGGATGCCTGCAGACTCGCGGGGTAAAGGTAGCCGTCACGGTTCCTGGTGTAGATACCCAGCTTGGAAAAAAAGGCCACTGTCTGCTGCATGGGAAACTGCTGTATGACCTCCCAGGCAAATTCCGGGTGCCTGCCGTGGTAGCAGGAGGGGTGCTGGTAAGTGTTTGTTAAATTGCATCTGCCGTTTCCTGTGGCCAGAAGTTTTCTTCCCGGTTTTTCATTTTGTTCCAGCAGAATAACGGATGCGTGGTTTCTGGCGGCGAAGATGGCGCTTACCAGTCCGGCAGCGCCTCCGCCGATGATGCAGACAGTTTTTTTCTCCATGGATCTATGCCTCCTGTATTGGCAGTACCGCTATTTTTTTATCTATAAGTTTCTGTAAGGACATGAGGATTCCCAGTTTTGCGTGGTACCAGGTAAGACCGCCCTGAAAATATACGGCGTAAGGAGGCTTAATGGGGCCGTCCGCGGACAGTTCAATGGAGGAACCCTGTACAAAGGCGCCTGCCGCCATAATGACATCGCTGTCGTATCCGGGCATAGCCCAGGGTTCCGGCTCCACATAGCTGTCCACAGGTGCTGCCGCCTGAATGCCTTTGCAGAATTCTATGACGCCTTCCGGTACACCGAAGGTAACTGCCTGAATAATATCATGGCGGCTTTCCGTTCCGTTCGGTACCACTCCAAAGCCCAGGCGCTCATAGATATTGGCTGCAAAGACAGCGCCTTTCAGCGCTCCGGCCACCACGGTCGGTGCCAGGAAGAAGCCCTGGAAGAAGGGCTGGTTCACGCCAAGAGTGGCACCGACCTCTTTTCCGAGACCGGGAGAGGTGAGACGGTAAGCCGCATTTTCCACATATTCTTTTTTGCCCGCAATATAACCGCCGATGGGGGCCAGGCCGCCGCCGGGGTTCTTGATGAGGGAACCTACGATCAAATCCGCACCTACGTCAGTGGGTTCTATGCGTTCCACAAATTCACCGTAGCAGTTGTCAACCATGCAGATGACATCCGGCTTGATATTCTTTACAAACGCGATCAGTTCTCCGATGCGTTCCACAGACAATGTGGGACGGGTCTGGTATCCTTTGGAGCGCTGGATCGTGACCAGTTTTGTCTTCTCATTAATGGCCTTTTTGATGTTTTCATAATCAAAGCTGCCGTCAGGAAGCAGGTCCGTCTGTCTGTAGGTGACTCCGTATTCTGCCAGGGAGCCTCTGGACGGGCGGATGCCGATGACCTCCTCCAGGGTGTCATATGGCTTGCCCACAGGGGAGAAGAGTTCATCACCGGGGCGCAGGTTGCCGGAAAGAGCAACCGCAAGGGCATGGGTGCCGCAGGCGATTTGGGGCCGTACCAGTGCTGCCTCCGCGTGGAAAGCGTCTGCATATACATCTTCCAGGGTATCTCTTCCCAGGTCATTGTATCCGTATCCGCTGGAGGCGTAGAGACATGCCTCGCTGACTTTGTTTTTCTGCATTGCCAGGAGCACCTTCATCTGGTTATATTCCGCGTTATCGTCGATGGCTGCAAAGCGTTCCTTCAGTTCCTGTTCTATTTTATTTCCATATGCCAGTACCTCACTGCTGATTCCCAGTTCCCGGTACACTGCATTCATTTCCTGCATCACAAATTCCTCTTTCCTTACATATTTTCAGCATGTATTCCAAAATGGCATTCTCATTGTAGGAGAATTCCGGTTTGTTTACCCATATCACGTCTTTTTCCCTGCGGAACCAGGTAAGCTGCCGCTTGGCAAAATGGCGGGTATCTCTTTTCAGAATGTAGACTGCCTCCTCCAGGGTGATCTCTTCGTCCAGATAGGACAGGATCTCCTTGTATCCAAGGCCCTGCATGGAGACCATATTTTTGGTGTAGCCCATGTTTTTAAGTTTTTTTACTTCAGGGACCAGACCGGCATCCAGCATTTCATCTACCCGCTGGTCAATACGGGCATAAAGTTTCTCTCTGTCATCGTTTAAGACAAAGTAGGCTGTATTGTACGGGGAAGTTTTCTCTGCCTCCCGCTCATTGTGTTCGGAGATGCGTTCTCCTGTCAGTTCATAGTATTCCAGGGCACGTATGACACGTTTTATATTGTTTTCATGTATTTTTTTTGCGGAGGCAGGGTCGACTTCCCGGAGGCGTCCGTGCATCCAGGCGGCTCCTTTTTCCCTGGCTTCCTGCTCAAGCTGCTGTCTCACCGGGCTTTTTTCCGTGTCCTCGGAAAAATCAATGTCTTTTACCACGGCCTGGATATAAAATCCTGTACCGCCGGTTAAAATAGGAATCTTTCCCCTGGCGTAAATTTTTGCCATGGCCTCTTTTGCCATCTGCTGGAACCGGACCACATGGAACTCCTCTTCTGGATTCAGCACATCAATGAGATAATGGGGGATGTTGTCCATCTCTTCTTTCGTGATCTTGGCGGAACCGATATCCATATGGCGGTATACCTGCATGGAATCCGCGGAGATGATCTCCCCGCCAACAGCGTGAGCCAGCCGGACAGACAGGTGGGTCTTGCCCACCGCCGTAGGTCCGGTCAGTATGATCAAAGGTTTTTTCAAGCTATTCACCTACACAATCCGTTTGAATTTCTTTTCCAGTTCGTATTTTGTCATGGAGACAATGGTGGGTCTTCCATGCGGGCAGTGATAAGGATTTTCCAGTCCCAGAAGCTCGTCGATCAGTTTGTCCGCTTCCGGGACGGAGAGCATCTGGTTGCCCTTTACAGCGGCTTTGCAGGCGGCTGTGGCGATTCTGTGGGTTATCAGTTCAGGGGTCTGTCTCCTGCCCTCTGTTTCCAGGCTGTCCAGAATCTCTATGAACAGTTCCTGAACCGTGACGCCGTACAGATTGGCCGGAACAGCGCTGATGCTGTATTCCCTGCCGCCGAAGGAAGAAATCTCAAAGCCAAACTGTTCAAATATCTCCATCTGCTCTTTTAAAAGCTCTGCCTCCTGAAGACTGAGCGCGATGATCTCCGGTGGACTTACCATCTGGGAGATGATCTCCCGCTGGCTGAATTCTTTCATGAAGCGCTCATAAAGCACTTTTTCGTGGGCGGCGTGCTGGTCAATGATGTAAAATTTCTCATCGTATTCCACCAGCCAGTATGTGTCAAAAAGCTGGCCGATGATGCGGTGGCGCAGTCTGGCTTTTTTGGAGAGAAGCCGGTCGTCAAACAGCTCCATCTGCCGGGGGCTTTCCGGTATTACGGATACTGACTCCTGTACCGCTGTGGCCGCCGGGTCTGCTGCTGCGGTTTGCGGCAATGGTTGTATTTCATCGGCGGGCTGTGCAGTATTTGATGGTGATGTTTCATTTGCAGGCTGTGCGGCATTTGATGGTGATGTTTCATTTGCAGACTGTGCGTCATTTGAAGGCATCGCTTCATTCGCAGGCTGCACAGCAATTGATGCCTTGGTTCCATTTGCAGACTTTATGGCAATGGATGACGGTTCTTCTGCGTTCATGTTGGAAATGTCCTGCGCTCCATGTTCGGGTGCAGGGAAAGTTGTGGCTGGCCGCACACCGATGCCGGAAGGCGGAGTATTTACGGAAGGCCGAATATCCGCATCCGGGGAGGACGGTACAACAGCGGGGCGCACGCCTGCAGGAAGGGGAGCGGGCACAACACCTTCGGTCCCCCGTTCGGAACCGGATTTTGAAGTCTCAGGTCCCGTTCCGTACTTATACGGACGTTTTTCCTCTGCTATAAAACCGGTATTCTGCTGTGGTGTGTAAATGTGTGATTTCTGCTTCTGCGGTGTATTGGAAATGCCTGCTCTTCGTCTCTGTTCAAAGGGTTCCGGGCCGTTTGGTTTTCTGCCGCCGCGTTCCTGCTCCTCCTTGTCCTTTCCCTGGTCAAAATCAATGTCGGGGATCAGTTCCCTGTGCGCCAGCACAGAAGTGAGCGCCTCATAAGTGGCCTGATAAACAGCCTGCTGGTTCTGAAACCGGACTTCCATTTTTGTGGGATGTACGTTTACATCCACCTCATCTCCCTGAATGTTGTACTGCAGGCAGACAAAGGGGTATTTATGCTGCATCATATAGGGCTTATAGGCATCCTCTATGGCCTTCATGAGCACCTTGCTTTTTACATATCTGCCGTTAATATAATAATTTTCAAAGGTTCGGTTGCCTCTTGCAATGACAGGCTTTCCCGCAAATCCCTCTATGGAAATCCCGTTCTTTTCATACTTCACGGCGGTTACCTCACGGGCTATATCCCTGCCGTAAATGCCGTAGATGACATCCTTCAGGCTGGCATTGCCGGAGCTGTGAAGCTTTGTCTGTCCGTTTACCATGAATTTAAAAGAGATGTCCTGATGGGACAGAGCGAGCTGTTCCATATAGGAACTCACATAACCGGCTTCTGTCATGGCTGTCTTTAAGAATTTTGCCCTGACCGGCGTGTTGAAAAACAGGTTGCGGACAATTATGGTAGTGCCGCAGGGCGCGCCGATCTCCTCCAGAGACTTTTCTTTTCCGCCTTCTATGAGATAGCGCACACCTGTGAGGGCTTCCGGTGTTTTGGTTATCAGCTCCACCTGTCCGACTGCTGCAATGCTTGACAGAGCCTCACCGCGGAATCCCAGGGAGGATATCCGCATCAGGTCTTCCACCTTCTCAATTTTGCTAGTGGCATGGCGCAGAAAAGCAAGGGGCACCTGTTCCCGCACCATGCCGCCGCCGTTGTCGGTCACACGTATGAAGGAGATGCCGCCCTCTTTGATTTCCACGGTAATGGCAGAGGAACCGGCGTCGATGGCATTCTCCACCAGCTCCTTCACCACGGAGGCGGGACGTTCCACCACCTCGCCGGCCGCTATTTTATCTATGGTATTCTGATCTAAAACAGCAATTTTTCTCAATTCTATCACCATCTGTTCTTCAGTTTGTTCTGAAGCTTATAAATTGTGTTCAGCGCGTCAATGGGTGTTAAATTAGAGACATCAATATTTTTCAGTTCCTCCAGCACATCATCATCCTTCACGGTGTCAAACAGGGATATCTGCTCTAAGTCCAGTTCGTCCAAATGTACCTGGGGCTTTGTCTTCGTCTTTTTATTTTCCGAGGCGATATCCTTGACCGCTGCAGTGATGTCCGCGCTGACCAGTTCCTCCACCAGTTCTTTTGCCCGCTCAATGACCACATCCGGTACACCGGCCAGTTTTGCCACTTGGATACCGTAGCTCTTGTCCGCACCGCCTTTCACGATTTTACGCAGAAAGACAATGTCGTCTCCACGCTCTTTCACGGCAATGCAGTAATTGTTCACGCCGGCCAGCTTGCCTTCCAGTTCGGTCAGTTCATGGTAATGGGTGGCAAAAAGTGTCTTAGCTCCCAGAATCTTCGTGTTGCTGATATATTCAATGACTGCCCAGGCAATGGAGAGGCCGTCAAAGGTGCTGGTTCCGCGTCCGATCTCATCCAGGATGAGAAGGCTTCTGGACGTGGCGTTCCGCAGAATATTGGCAACCTCGGTCATCTCCACCATAAAGGTACTCTGACCGCTTGCCAGGTCATCGGAGGCGCCCACACGGGTAAAGATACGGTCCGCAATGCCGATGTTGGCCTTTTCAGCGGGGACAAAGGAACCGATCTGTGCCATCAGGACGATCAGGGCGGTCTGGCGCATATATGTGGATTTACCTGCCATATTGGGTCCGGTGATGACAGATACCCTGTTTTTGCTGTTGTCCAGGTACGTGTCATTGGGAATGAACATGTCGTTGGGAATCATTTTTTCCACCACCGGGTGGCGTCCGTTTTTGATGTCAATGACTCCTTTGGTGTTGATCTTGGGGCGGACGTAATTGTTCCTGGATGCCACCAGCGCAAGGGAGATATAGGTGTCCAGCTTGGCTATGGCCTTGGCTGTCCGCTGAATCCGCTCCACCTCCCTGGAGATGGTATTGCGCACATTCACAAAAAGTTCGTATTCCAGGGCGTAGAGCTTATCTTCTGCCCCCAGGATCATATCTTCCAGCTCCTTCAGCCTTGGAGTGATATAGCGCTCCGCGTTGGTGAGGGTCTGCTTTCTGGTATAGTATTCCGGCACCATATCCTTGAAGGAATTGGTCACCTCCAGATAATAGCCGAATACCTTGTTGTATTTGATCTTCAGATTGCGGATGCCTGTCTTTTCCCTCTCTTCGGCTTCCAGTTCCGCCAGCCAGGATTTTCCTTTTGTTTTGGCCTCACGGAAATGGTCCACATCTTCATTATAACCATCTTTGATGATGCCGCCCTCCTTCATGGCAAGAGGCGGTTCCTCCACAATGGCGGATTCCAGAAGGGTATACAGATCTCTTAAGTCATCCATATCCTCGTAGACGCACTGCATCTCTTCTGTGGAGAAGCTTTTGACAAGCTGTTTGATATACGGGATCATGGAGATGGAGGATTTGAAGGAGATCATATCCCGTGGATTGGCGGACTGATAGCTGACACGCCCGATCAGACGCTCCATATCATAAATGGGATTTAGATATTCCCTTATCTCCTCCCGGTCCATTTCCCTGGAATTGATCTCTTCCAGGGCATCCAGACGGCGGTTGATGGAATCCTCGTCAATGAGGGGCTGCTCAATAAAGGAGCGCAGCATTCTGGCTCCCATAGCAGTTTTTGTCTTGTCCAGAACCCACAAAAGGGAACCCCTCTTCACTTTCTCACGGAGGGCTTCCGTCAGTTCCAGATTCCTTCTGGATGAACTGTCAATGACCATGAAACGGTCTGTGATGTATGGGGTGATGGCACGCATATGCTCCAGGGAGTTTTTCTGTGTTTCCAGCAGATAAGTCAAAAGGGCGCCTGCTCCGATGACAGCACATTCATAATCCTTCAGTCCCAGGCCTTCCAGTGTCCCCACACGGAAATGCTCTTTCAGGGTTCTCACACACAGGTCATCATCAAAGTACCAGCTCTCCAGCGGATACAGGGAGATGTTCAGCCGGTTCCTGATCTCTTCCAGGTCCACGCCGCTCATACAGAATGCCTCATTACAGATGATTTCCGCCGGTGAGAACTTGTATACCTCGTCCAGAAGGGTTCGGATCTTATCCACCTCTGTCACCATAAAATCACCGGTGGTTACATCCGCAATGGCGATGCCGAAACGGTTGGACAGATAGACAACTGCCATAATATAGTTGTTTTTCGTCTCATCCAGTGCCTGGGTATTCAGATTGGTTCCCGGTGTGACCACACGGATGACCTCTCTTCTCACCATCCCCTTGGCTTCCTTTGGGTCCTCCATCTGCTCGCAGATAGCCACCTTGTAGCCCTTCCCCACCAGACGGTTTATGTAGACTTCTGCCGCGTGGTAGGGGACGCCGCACATGGGCGCCCGCTCGGACAGGCCGCAGTCCTTACCGGTCAGGGTCAGTTCCAGTTCCCGGGATGTTGTGACCGCATCGTCAAAAAACATCTCGTAAAAGTCGCCCAGGCGGTAAAATATAATACAGTCTTTATTTTCCTCTTTTGTCTTCACGTAATGCTGCATCATCGGTGAGAGTGATGCCACATCCACGTCTTTAAATGTAAGTCCCATATATTGTCATCCTACTTTCGTACCCATGTAATAGAATCCTCTGCACTCATCAAGCCGCACACGGACCAGACTGCCGATCAGAGAGCTGTCTCCCGGAAAATGCACCAGTATGTTGTTGGAAAGCCTTCCTGTCATAAGGGGTTTATCGTGTTCATTCTGCTCCTCCACAAGAACCTCCTGTACGGTTCCGGTGTCCCTGGCAGACATTTCCCTTCCTATGGCCTGTACTCGTACAAGAAGCCTGTCAAAACGGTCTTTTATGACCTCCTCGGGAATCTGGTCTTCCATGACAGCAGCAGGCGTTCCGGTCCTCTTGGAATAAATAAAGGTAAAGGCACTGTCATAGCGCACTTTTTCCACCACGTCCATGGTCTCCAGAAAATCCTCCTCTGTCTCACCGGGAAATCCGACGATAATATCCGTGGTAAGAGAAATATCCGGCACTGCGGCACGAATCTTCTCCACAAGGGCCAGATACTGTTCCTTGTCATATCTTCGGTTCATCAGTTTTAAGATACGGCTGCTGCCTGACTGCAGGGGCAGATGAAGGTGTCTGCAGATCTTTTTGCTGTTTTTCATCACCTCGATCAGCTCGTCCGACAAATCTTTCGGATGTGAGGTCATAAAACGGATCCGGCGAAGCCCTTCTATCTTCTCAATCTCCTGTAAAAGCTGTGCAAATGTCATGGGTTCTTCCAGGTTCCTGCCATAAGAATTTACGTTCTGGCCCAGAAGCATCACCTCCACAACACCGTCTGCCACAAGCTGTTCAATCTCTCTTACAATATCTTTCGGACTTCGGCTTCTCTCCCGGCCGCGCACATAGGGAACAATGCAGTAGCTGCAGAAGTTGTTGCATCCGAACATAATATTGACACCGGATTTGAAGGAATACTTCCTTTCTGCAGGCAGGTCCTCCACGATTTTATCGGTGTCTTTCCAGATATCTATGACCATACGGTCAGAAGTAAGGGCGCTTACGATCAGCTCTGAAAATTTATAGATATTATGTGTGCCGAAAATGAGATTCACAAAGGAATAGCTCTTTTTCAACTTTTCCACCACGTGAGCCTCCTGCATCATACAGCCGCAGAGCGCGATCATCATGTGGGGATTTTTCTTTTTCCTGGCATGAAGCTGGCCCAGGCGGCCATACACACGTTGATTGGCATTCTCCCGGACGGTACAGGTGTTGAAAATGACAAAATCCGCATCCTCGTCCTGTTTCTCCACATATCCGATATTTTCCAGCACGCCCACCAGTTTTTCCGAGTCTCTGGCATTCATCTGACAGCCGAAGGTATTGACGCAGAAGGTCAGAGGACGGCCCAGCGCTTCACTTTTTTCTTTCACCAGAGCCCGTGCTTTTTTCATAAAATAATACTGGCGGTCCGGCTCCTTAGCCGGCGCTTCACCGCCTGCATCTATATTTCCCAGAATTTCTTCCAAATTTTCCTGATTCATTCCTTATCCTTTCCAAAATGCAAAATCAAAACATTCACGATTCCTTGTCACTGTTCTTATACACGTTTTGAACATTCACGACTTATTTTACTATAACGGATTTTAATTTTCAATCATTAAAATTTACATAATATCGGAACAGTAACGGAAAAAAGGGCGGAATGTATCAAAATTTGTCATACATTCAACCCTTTTCTTTATGTATACGGCAGATCTGCAAGTCTGCCTGCTGCGCTTAATGTTTTGTTTTCAGTCCGTATTTCGTGCCTAAGTTAGTGACGGTTCCGTCTTTTTCCTGGATATCAATATTGTCCAATTGGGCACGCATGTTCATGCGTATGGTGGCAATATATTCTGTGCGGAGCTTTTTCTGCTCCTCTTTTTCTTCCGGGGTCAGTTCTGTGACCTTTGATTTTCTTGCAAGCTCGTTGATCCTGTCGATCTGTTCCTGTTTCATGTGTATGGTCTCCTCTCTTATTGTCTCAAAGGGGCGGCATCACAGCTTCTGGATAATGTCATCCAGGTAAAAGCCTTCTTTTTTGTCCGCTAAGAACAAAGTGCCGTGGTTTCTTCCCTGCATTATTTTATGTATCACGTGGAAATCCTCTCCGTTGGCGATCACCATGTCAGCGCCTGCGCTGGTTGCAATATGGGCGGCGGTGAGCTTGGTTGCCATGCCTCCTGTTCCCACAGAGCTGCCTGTGCTGCCTTTTGCCATTTTCTCCAGATGGCTGTCTATCTTCTCCACCACGTCAATGAATTCGGCGTCCGGGTTCTGGTTGGGGTCATCCGTGAAAAGCCCGTCAATATCGGACAGCAGGATCAGCATGTCCGCATCCACCAGGGCTGCCACCAGAGCGGAAAGGGTGTCGTTGTCACCGAACTCAATCTCATCTGTGGAGATGGTGTCATTTTCATTTACAATGGGAATGGCTCCCATATCAAACAGCTTGTTAAAGGTGTTCATGGCATTTACTCTGGTGGCTGCATTGATCATGGTGTACTTTGTCATGAGCACCTGAGCTGCGGTCTGGTTGTACTCAGAAAACAGCTTCTGATAGATCATCATAAGCCTTGCCTGGCCCACTGCGGCACATGCCTGCTTCTCCGCCAGTTCATCGGGACGCCTGTGGATGCCCATGGCGCTTCTTCCCACCGCAATGGCACCGGAGGAAACCACGATCACATCCTTGCCCTGGTTGTGAAGGTCTGCCAGTTCCCTGACCAGAATCTCCAGCTTTGTCAGATTTAAACGTCCTGTCTGCTCATGTGTCAGGGAGGAAGAGCCGATTTTTACTACAACTCTTTTTTTATCTTTTAATTTTTCTCTTATGTTCATTATTGATCACTCCATCATTTTCATGTTCTCTTATATTACACCATTTTTAAGAGTTCGTCCAGAGCGGCTTTTTCTTTAGCTGGAATAATTCTCAAGGAAACTGTAGAGTTCATCTGTCCCCACAATCTCTTTGCCTCCCAGCACCTCCGCCTGTTCTTCGCTTGGCAGTGCTTCCAGAGGAATGTCCGTGTATTCAAAGACTTCCTTTCCATCTTCCAGATAAACGACCAGGCTGCCGTTTTCCATACGGACACAGTAGCGTGTCTCCTGATCGGATGCGGACATATCTCCCAGCTCCTGCCGCAGTACCACCTGGTTGTCAGCGTAGGAGGATACCCGGTAACGTTCCTTCACCAGTTTTCCTGTATCCGAATTGAAGGATTCAAAGACATAGTCACTGTCCCTGGAAAACGGATTGGCGGAGACCTGCTTTCCCATCAAAGCGCTCTCCTGTTCCAGCCGGTTCATCCTGTCTCTCAGAGAGGTGAGCTGATAACTCAGGAAAAAACCACAGCTCAGGAAGAAAATGGCAAAGACAAGGCCGATACTATAAAAAATTCTTTTCATGAAAGAATCACTCCTTTATTCATATAAACTATCTATGAATATTAGTATCGGCCTTTTTTTCCACTTTATTCAGTTATTCCCTGCATTTTCAAAAGCGCAGCAGAGATTTTTCTTATTGGGCGGGCACTTCGGCTGCACCGGTATCTTCCGGAGTCTCTGCGGGCGCTTCTGTTCCCTGTGCCGCATCCGGGTTTTCCGCTGCATCCGGATTCTCAGCAGCTTCCGGGGCTGCCGGTTCCGGGCCTGAGATTTCCACCTGGTCCGCATTGGTATCCTGGATAATGCAGATCCAGGTCTTTCCGGGATTCAGGGTGATCTCATTGCCACCGGCATCGTAGTAATGGGTCGGTTCCCATTCGGAATCTTTCTTCCAGGTAATGTCAATGGCCTGACCTTCCGTGATATACTTGCCGCTTCCTCCTGCCATCACGTTGATGTTCAGATATCCGTTATCGTCATAATTTTCCCAAGGGCAATACTGGAGGATGACATTTTTGTAGCCCAGCTGGCTGCCTGTCAGCTCGTCAATCTGCGGTTCCCCGTACTGGGAACGGTAGTAAAGCTTATCCTCCGCGTTATAGTCAAACCACGGGTCATTGACGGAGTAATGGGGCTTTATCAGGGTTGCGGGTGTGCCCCCTGCGGGAGCTGTCTCCTTGCCCACCCATGCGAACTGGAAATGTCCCTTGTACTCCGGGGAATACTCCTGGCTGTAGGCATTGATCTCAATTCCCTTCTGCAGTCCCGCAAAGCTTGTGTATGCGTTGTGGGGTGCCACACGGTCTGTAGTACGGTAGTAGACATCCGCACCGTATCCTGAGAGGCCGCTTAGATTATTGACTTCCGGCAGTTCCAGATAGGGAAGGGCGTAAGCCGCCTGTCCATAATGAGCGTAGATCGCTTCAAATTCCATGGCATAGAAAATATAGTAATCCCTGCAGCTTCTCACAGAGCCGATTTTCTCCAGATTGTCGTAATCCTCAAAAATACCCATAAGCCTGGTAATACCGCCCTCCACAGGTGCCTCATACACAACACCTGCATTGGCAATTCCCGCCTGGGGGACCGCTGCCTGGATATTGTTCAGCATAACAGCCACGGGCCTTCTCTGTCCGATGGCAGGACTTACATACTCTCCTGTCAGGTAACTTTTCATCATGCCCTCAGGGATCTGTTCCGTCTCCGGTTCTTTTGGCTGCAGTACAATCTCCTTGACCTCTTCTTTTTCCTCAGGCTCCTCTACCGTCTCCTGCGGAATCTCCTTTTTCTCAGCCTCTTTCTTTTTCCCGCATCCTGCAAGCAGTGTGGACGCACAGACAGCTCCCACCAGCAGCCATGCGAGATATTTTTTTGTTCTCATAATTTTCCTCCAATTTCTTATCTGCGGATTCCAAGCCCTTCAAGGATGGCCTCCTGTTTTGCTTCCATGACAGCAGCCTCTTCCTCTGACATATGGTCATAGCCCATCAGATGCAGCATGCTGTGGGCTACAAGAAACGCAAATTCCCGTACAGCGCCATGTCCGTACTGCACGGCCTGCTGAAGCATTCTGGGCACTGCGATCATAATATCCCCTAAAATCAGCTCCCCTGTCTCAGGATGGAATGCGTCCTCGGATTCCTCTAAGAAGGAAAAATCCCCCGGTGTATCATAATCCAGCATGGGAAAGGACAGCACATCTGTCACCCTGTCTATCTCACGGAATTCCCGGTTCGTTCTTTGGATGTCCTCATCTGTGGTGAGTACTAAGCTCACTTCGGCCTCATAGGGACAGTTTTCAGAATCCAGGGCTGCTTCCACAACCTGCCGGGCAATGGACTCATAATCAAAATCCACATTTCCGGGATATTCCTTGTCAATATTCAGTGTCATACATTTTCCTCCCCATTATTCTCTTTTGTATGAGTTTCTATCGGTTATTATTCATTTATTTTCTGCGCATATGCGTCTGTCTGCCGGACGGTCCCGGCTTTTTATCCGCCTCTGCTTTCTCAAATGCCTTCACAATATCCTTCACAAGCCTGTTTCTGACCACATCCCGGTTATTCAGCCGCACTATACCGATCCCGTCAATGGAACCCAGGATAGCGGCGCATTTTTCCAGTCCGGAATCTGTGTTCTTTGGAAGGTCAATCTGTGTCACATCTCCGGTCAGGACCATTTTTGATCCTTCTCCGAGCCTGGTCAGGGCCATTTTGAGGGTTGAGAGTGAGGCGTTCTGACTTTCATCTATGATAATGCTTGCCCGGTTCAGGGTTCTGCCCCGCATATAGGCAAGCGGTGCGATCTCGATGGTTCCCCGCTCCAGATATTTCTGGACCTGTTCATTTCCCAGAATATCGTTGAGGGCGTCATAGAGAGGGCGAAGATAGGGGTCTACCTTCTGGGATAAATCTCCCGGAAGAAAGCCCAGCCGTTCCTCCCCGGCCTCAATTGCCGGACGGCTCATGATGATACGCTCAATATTACCGTTTTTCAGATCTGCCACAGCCTGGGCAACCGCCAGATAAGTCTTTCCGGTACCGGCAGGACCGATGCAGATATTTACCGTATTTTCCTTTAGGGCTTTGGCATAGTTCTTCTGGCCGATGGTTTTGCATTTAATGGGACGGTTTCTGTGGGCAAGGACAATGACATCGGACATGGCCTTCATGGTTTCCTCAATCTCTCCTGCCTGGATGGATTCCAGCACGCGGTAGACTACATCCGTGTCAATCTTCTCTTTTCTGTCATGAATGTCCCGGAGGGATTTGAGAGTACGCACTGCACTCTGTACAGCCTGCTCAGAATCTCCGAGAATCTCCACATGGGAGTTTCTGGCGTTTATTGAAACAGACAGGGCATTTTCAATGAGCTTTGCATTGCTGTCCTGAACACCGAAAACATCCATCTGCTGATCTAGTGTAAATTCTAGTTCCTGCTCCTGCAAATAATTTCTCCTCGCTTTCCTGCAAATTACAAAAATCCAAATTAAATTATACTGCAACTCTCCGGCTTTTTCAAGCCCCGGGGATTTTGAGGTGCGCAAACCAGCCAGTAAACGGTTGATTTTCGCACCTGTTATTTATCTTTCTATGCAGAGGCTATGATAATACCTCAACCTGATCATACACTACCATAGCTGAGAAGGTTTCTTCTTTTGTCTGCAGGTTCATAGAAGCTGCCGCATATCCCCATATTCTTACCGGAACAGCCATTCCTGCTGCCATCAATGCCAGGTCACCACGGACAGCTGCTGCATTGTACAGCCTCTTGCCGAATTTCGAGTAATACCCGCCATACCAATTTGATACCCCCGCAAACTAAAATAAACAAGTCAGCTTAAACACCATTTCACAATATTTTCAATCAATTTTGTAGGTAATGCTTTATCATAAGGAAAATATATTGCATTTTTCTTAGTGACAAATTCGTTTAACTCCAATGCAAACTTTCCAATAGCTTCAACCCCTACATAGAAACTGATGTGCTTTTTACAAGCAGAAAATGAGATGGATTTTCCTTCTTTCTCATAATATGGCATACTCCATAATATACGTTCATTTACACATGGAACACTGTTTTGTAATATAATCATCAGTTCTGTTAAGTGGGGGTGTGTTTCTATGGGCTGCGAATCTATATATTCTAATACTGTTTTGGGTGCTTTCCCGCAGTAATGACCTTGATTTATTCTTTTAAATTCTCTCCCGCATTTGGGGCATATCCACATATTCCGTTTCCTCCGTAAATTTAAATTTTTCAGTTTACCATACTGGGGTTCTATAATTCCATTCTTCCCGTAGTATGTTGGCCATTTTTGATCCGACAAAGAACCATCTGAATAAAATCCATTCCCTCAGGCCGATTTGAATATGCTGTATCCAATTTCGATACTGGAAATGATAGGCTCTGTTCCATCCACTGCCCCTCCTAACACCACACTTTTAAACTTGCCTTATTATACTATATATCAGTTCAGATGTATAGGCTCTGCTGTTTTCCGGCTCCCGCTTCTTTTCCACACTATCCGGGGCATTCTTATGCGGCATGTCTTTCCGGTTTGCTTTCAATCCGCTCAATGAATTTCCCCTGTACCTCTGCGGTATACCGTTCTTTCAGTTGTTCGGCCTCATCATGTCCCGGGGCAAAACTTAAGATCATTACTTCAAATGTGGGATGACAAACGCAAGCATTTTCTGACATGGCAAATGATTTATGAAAATGGTATAATAAAAACATTATATCCTATTAGTTTCATTGCAATTTTTATGGAATCGAGGTGAACACATGGACTGGTTACAGCGCATCAACGAATCGATCAATTATATGGAAACACATTTAATGGAAGAGTTAAGCATTGAGCAGATATCAAATTATGTATTCGCTTCAAAGTCTAATTTTCAGCGCGTGTTTCATATGGTGACAGGTGTGACGATTGGCGAATATATCCGAAACCGCCGCTTAAGCCTGGCCGGGCAGGATCTCCTGCTTACGGACAAAAAAGTTGCTGACATAGCGCAGAAATACCGTTATGACACTTCTGAGAGCTTTTCTAAGGCGTTTTTGCGTTTTCACAGCATTTCACCTTCAGATGTCAAAACATCCGGCGCTGTGCTTCGATTTTTTCATCCTCTCTCTATTAATATTTCAATCCGTGGTGGATTCAACAGGGCTTATCAACAGATTGATGAATTTTGTTGGAATAATCTTGACGAACAAACAATTAAAACGCTGACCGATGCAGAGAAGTATCAAGAACTCGTTCATTGGGCGATAACAGCGAGAGGGAAAAACCCAGGTGTTTTTGATGCGTTGACGGAATGGCTGCTGGATGATATTGAATGGTGCGAAGATAAGCTCAATGAAAACGAACAGATTTTGATGCAGGGTGTATTCGCGCGGTTTTCAGAACAGAACAAACAGCTCCGCCGATACTTGTCGGAATTAAGACCGGCAGGGGTGGTCAACGAAGCGGTGTTCAAAGCCCTGGATCAATTTAATGATCAGTTGTCAGGACAGGTTCCAGACGAGCAGCTGCAGAAAGTTGTGGCACAAGTATTGGATGATTTTTCCCTTATGAAACAGCGCGGCATCAGAGAGCAGATTGCAGGAAGCATAACAGGCCCCACCGGCACGGATCATGCGGACATATACGGCTTTATCAATTATCTGAAAGAATGTGACGCGGAGGTGCAATGGGCGCTGTTTATGCCGGATAAAGTAAAGCGACAGCAGAACGGCTTCAAAGTAGTAAACTATGAATATAAAGAAATGCCCGGTATGCGGTTCATCGGATGGGAAGACGACGATTTGACCGACAGCGAATTGCAGGGGGAGCGTTTTCGTGTACTGGATGCCATGAATGGTGATCCGTCAGGTTTTGACTATGATATTCTGCTCTCGCATCATGAGGGCTTGTCTATCGATGTGGAGCCCGCACATCTTTTTTGGGGACGGTTTATGAGGGCAGACACCCCTGTGCCAAAAGGATTTCTCTCATTTGATTTTCTGCCATATCATGATGGCAGGGCAGGCATCCCATATATTTCTCAATTTGCCTATGCGGAATTCTCGGGAGATTATGAAGCTATGCACAAAACGGAAGGATATAACATCAGTGCCATGTACGACGTCACCAGAAACATTATGCTCAGCCAGGGAATAACGATTCCGTATCCGGATAAATATTGGACAGCAGAAGTATTTAAAAATGGATACGACAAAGGCAGCACTGCTTATATGTTCAGCGCAGAGCTTATTGACACATAAAATTGTTCAAAGCGGTGTTATCAATGTCTCGTTCGGTGGTGAAGACACTCCGACAAACTTGAATTTGGAGGAAAAAATAATAATGTCAGGATTAGAAGTGAAGCTAGAATATATCGACCAGCAAACAATATACGGATTGTGGCAAAAGTCAAATGATAAAACTATTTCCAGAGATATAAAGGCTCTGTCTAAACAGTATCATGCCGTGGTTTCCATGCCGGAGGGAAAGGTGTTACCCTATTTTGTCCTGTCCAGAAATTACAATGAGCAAAGCCGCGATTTTGAATTGTTTATTGGCAGTATGATTGACAAAGGCGGTTTAGAAAGCTGCGTTCTCGCAGCCAGCGAGTACGCCAAAATCACAGTAAAGCCTAAATTGGGCTTTTTGTGGGGGGGCTTCTATCGGAGAGGCAAAACAATATTTCTATACAAAATGGTTACCCAAAAGTTCTTTTGAAGCATTGAATTTGGAATATGAGTATCACACAGAACGAAGCACGGAAAAGCAGCCGACGATTGACATTATCTTTGCCATTCGACGCAAAGCGATCAATTAAAATCAGACAAATCTCATTTTTTTAACTTAATGCTATTGGTAGAAAGAAAAATAAGCAATTCCCAGTTCGTTGAGCTGCACTAATGCAGCCTTTTGGGATAAGGTGTATCATCAAATAGTAATTTGGAGGACTTGAAATGGCATGTTATTTTTGTGTTGATGTATATTTTAATAAAGATAATGAACGTAATGAATATGATGAATATATTGCAATGGTAAAACCAATCGTAGAAGCTTATGGCGGTAAGTATCTTGTTAGAAGTGAAAATGTAATGGCACTCTCAGAAACCAGAACACCAAATAGAGTGATTCTAATTCGTTTCCCTAATAAGGAAACATTGGATAAATGTTTTGGATCTAATGAATATATCTCCATTATGCATAAGAGAACATCAACAGTGGATGCAAGGGCTGTTGTGATTAATGAGGAAATATTATGAAGATACATCAAATTGTATCGCTGTTCGTTGAAATTCGGTCAGGTAGACTCTGACCGTGCCGACGGGGGTCCTCCTTGTGATAGGCCGCTCTTGTATTCTAACCTAAAGGAGAAATCGTATGTATGAAAGAATGTTAAATAAGCAAGTTGTGCCGACCATTGAGGAAATGACATCGTATTGTGGAGTAAACGCCGAATTATTTACAATGCTGAATCAGTGGTTATCAAATCAATATTGCACTTTGCAGGAAACGGTTTTCCCCTATGGCAATCATTATGGATGGGGAATTGCTCACAGATCAAAGAAAAAGCTGCTCTGCAATATTTTTCCGGAAGATAATGCTTTTACAGTAATGGTCCGGCTTTCTGACCGGCAGTTTGCTTCGGTCTATGGAAATATGCAAAAATACACGCAGGAATATATGGATCATAAATACCCCTGCGGCGATGGCGGATGGATACATTATCGTGTGAAATGCAAAGAACATTTGGAAGATATAATGAAATTGTTGATTGTCAAATCGGAACAGAGGATCTGGAGATTTTAGACACGCTGTCTGACGGCGCTTTCATGTTCCTGTTAGACGAAAAAAGCAGATCCCATGTGAAATCTCTGCTGTTCCAGCGAACTTTGATTGGAGTCGTTGCTGTCCATGCTGACAAAATCCAATTCTGTCAGGATTTTTTATCCGTTATTGAACACGCTTAATCCGGCACCCCCATAAATATCAACGGCGGGCCCGCACAATGATCCGCCGCTCTGAGATTTCGCACTCATATTCATCTGCTGAACAAGTATCGGTACAAATAGATGCGCCCGTGTCCCAGGTATTGACATAGCCCTGTGGGAGCTTACCATGATCCTCTGAAACTTTTTTCATTACTCCTCTGTACTGTTTGCGCATTTCTTTTCTTGCGTCTTCCTTATTCCAAAACAAATCCATCACAATAAATACTTCTGCTGTCGTCATCCTTTATGAGAGACATCAGGACAAACAATGGTTTCCCTATCTGATTTGCGTGATTCATCTTGTTTACCTCCCATCGTCTTTTTTGTTTCATACTAAATATGCCGGATGATGAATATATGGAATAAAGAAAAAAGCCATCGGCATAAGCTGGATAGCGTCAAACTGCTATACAATCAAATTAAAATATTGTATGATGAAACAAATGGAAACTGAGGAGGCAAGAAAATGATAACAGGGTACTATTGTACAAATACTTTTTCAGAGTAAGTATCCCAGTTTACCAAGCCAAAAAATAGAATTTGGGGGTAATACATGGAATACAAAGAAAATATGCTATGCTACGAAGATTATTATAGGTTAAGAAAAAGCGTCGATTGGTTAAATTTTTCAGAACAACAGGCTCAAAAAGCTCTTGACAGAAGCTTATATACAGTAATTGCAGTTGAAAATGACCAAACTGTTGGCATGGGAAGATTGATCGGAGATGGTCTGTATTATATGATTATTGATATTATAGTCCATCCTGCCTATCAAAAAAATGGCGTGGGAAGTCAAATAATCAATATGATAATCAAATATGTTGATGATGAAACACCAGTCAACGGGCGTTCCAGCATACAGCTAATCGCGGAAAAAGGAAAGGAAACATTCTATCAAAAAATGGGATTTAAGTTAATCCCTCATGATTATTGCGGTTCTTGTATGAGAAAAGTAATTCATAAATAAATCCCGGGTTGTTGAACTTAAAAAATCTTGCTAATGTTTGTCAACCATTTTTTGAATTTTTTTCAGATGAAAAAAGGGTAACCTTAATAAATCTACCGTATTGTAGATTTGAAAAAAGAAGTATAAAATTAAGATGATT